>JAUNUZ010000174.1 GCA_030537915.1 Micrococcales bacterium | reverse complement strand
GAACGACTCACGAATCTTCCGCACGACCGGCGGCTCGATGGTCGAGCTCGCGGACCGAACGAATTCGCCCTGATCCTTCAAATGATTGAGCAGGGTCTTGCTTTCGACTCCGAGCTCTTTAGCGAGCTCATAAACCCGGACCTTAGCCACTTTTCTCCTCGTCTACGGTCCGGGCTGTCGAAGTCACGACAGTGGACCGTTGTCAGTGCAGGGTGTTGCTCATCGCTGAGTACTCATCGGGTGCTCATCAGCGTCAAACCCGCTTTCGGTCTCACATGGATGTGGTGCGCTGCTCGGAGCCGGCGGCTCACAGCAGATTCTGCGTGTCCTGCGTTTCGTGCACTTGCTCGGCAAACCGCTCGACATACGCCTGGACGCTCTGCGCCGAAAACTCCGCACTGAGGCGGAGCGCTCGGCCGAAAGCCCGGCGCCGCACCGCTTGCTCGAAGCACCGCGGCTCCGGATGGAGCCAAGCGCCCCGCCCAGGCAGGCGACGGCTCAAATCAAGTCGCAGACGACGGCCGGTGCGGGGCCCACCAGGTGGGGGATCCTGCACCGGTGCGAGGTCGGCGACGACACGCAGCAACTCAGACTGTTCGGCACGACGACGGCAGCCCACACACGTGCGGATCGGCGACATCGGGATCGTCTCTCGGATCGGGTCTACGAGGGGTTGAGCCGGACTAGGCGCAACCACGACCAGGACCCGACCAGGCCGACGTACCCGCCTGCCGAGCGGGAACTGGTCGAACGTGTTGTTACCCAACGTGAGCTGGGACAGCAAGCAGCATGACCGAACGGTCGGCCTCTATCCTAGCGCCCCGATCGCCCTGTCGCGCCACTCGGCTGAGCCTGGGACACGCCTTGGCCGCCCTGACCGACACGACCGGCCGGACCGACACGACCACCGTGGCCACCCGCAGCCTCGGTGTCGGGACGGATGTCGATGCGCCACCCAGTGAGTTTGGCGGCGAGCCGAGCGTTCTGCCCCTCCTTGCCGATGGCGAGCGAGAGTTGGTAGTCCGGCACGACGACCCTCGCCGCGCGCGCGGTTGCGTCGACCACCTCGACCGAGGACACTCGCGCCGGGGACAACGCTGCGGCGACGAAGGTGGCCGGATCCGGTGAGTAGTCGACGATGTCGATCTTCTCCCCGCGCAGCTCGGCCATGACGGCCCGCACCCGCTGTCCCATCGGCCCGATACAGGCGCCCTTGGCATTGACGTTGGGCACGGTGGAGTGGACCGCGATCTTCGTGCGGTGCCCGGCCTCTCGGGCCAGCGCCGCGATCTCCACGGCGCCCTCCGCGATTTCGGGGACCTCGAGGGCGAAGAGCTTGCGCACGAGGTTGGGATGGGTTCGCGACAGCCCGATCTGGGGGCCGTGGGCACCGCGCTTGACCGAGACGACATAGCAGCGCAGCCGCTCACCGTGCAGGTAACGCTCTCCCGGGACCTGCTCGGCCGCGGGAAGCATGCCCTCGACGGTTCCGAAATCGACGAGCACGCCGCGGCCCTGACTCTGCTGGATGACGCCGGTGACGATGTCTCCCTCGCGGCCCTTGAAGTCGCCGAGCACCGCCTCGTCCTCGAGGTCGCGCAAGCGCTGCAGGATGACCTGGCGTGCCGTCGATGCCGCGACGCGACCGAAACCGTCAGGGGTGTCATCGAACTCGGGCCCGGGCTCACCTCGGGCGCCGTCCTCACCGACCTCGCCGTCTTCACGGGCCCACACGACGACGTGGCCGGTCTTGCGATCGAGCTCGACGCGGGATTGTCGGTGGTAGCCCTCGGTGCGGTGGTAGGCGAGCAGGAGCGCTTGCTCGATCGCGGGCACGATCACCTCGAGCGGCACGTCCCGCTCACGCTCCAGCGCACGCAGCGCCGCCAGATCGATATCCATCAGTCCTCCTGATCGTCATGCGGCTCGTGGGCGTTCTCCTGCGCGTGCGTGAACTCCACCTGCACACCCGCCCGCCTGATGTGGACGTAGGGGATGACCCGCTCCGCAGCGCGTGCCTGGTCCGCCGGGGCCCCGATCACCAGCTGGGAGCCGTCCGCGCGCACGATCCGACCCGTCACCTCGGTGTCGTCGGCCAGCGACAGGCGCACGAGTCGCCCGACATTGCGGCGGAAGTGGCGGGGCAGCGAGAGCGGGCTCGAGGTCCCCGGGGACGTCACCTCCAGGACGTAGGGCGATTGCCCCAGGACATCCGAATCGTCCAGGGCTGCGCCGATCCTGGCAGTGGCCTCCGCGACCGCGTCGAGGGTGACCGGGGGCACCGGGGTGGCCTCGTCCCCAGCGGGGAGGCCGGACAGGTCGTCGTCCACTGCGATCCGCACGAGACTGCGCTTGCCCGCACGGGAGATGCTCAGGTGATCGATGAGAAGACCGAGCGCGGTAACGGCCGTCTGGGCGTCGCGGCGCACCCGGCCTTCGAGGTCTCGATCCGCGGCACTCATGGACCCGCCTCCTATTGTTCTTGAATGATTTCGCGCGGCGCGACAAAACGCGCGCCGCGTGGCACGCCGCCCACTCTAGTCAGTCGGGCGACGGCCGGGACCCCAGCGGCCAGGCTGGGCCCCTGCTCGGCCGGAATCTCGCAGACACCGGGGGCCTCCCGCCGACTGTCGCCGCGATCGGTCATCATCGAGGGATGCCCCTGCATTCCACTGCTGTCGACGAGGCCGGTGGCATCTGTCGGCGCAAGGCCCTGCGTGGCGGCGTACTGCTCGGTGCCCTGGCGGTCGGCGGCATCCTCGGCGGGTGTGGGCTGCGGCTTGAGCGGTCCGCCCCGAGCGTGCCGCTGCTCCCGGCAGCGCGGCCCTATCCCGGTGCAGACGCACTGCGGGCCGAGCTGGCGCGCTGCCGCGTCGCCCAAGAGGGCGCGCAGGACTGGAGTCGCGCGGGCGGTCCAGCGCTCGCGCGGACGCTGGTCCAGCTGCACGCGGTGCAGATCGATGCTCTCGAGGCACGCCTGCGCGAGGTGCACGAGACTGTGCCCACCCCTAGCGCGGCCTCCCCCGGGTCGACGCCGGCACCCACCGCGCGGTCCGCTGGTGGCGGCACCGGGCTCCAGGACGTTCTCCTCGCGGCGGAGCGCGCAGGCATCGCCGGCTCACAACTTGCGAGCACGCCGGCGGCCGATCGATCGCTGCTCGCAGGGTGTCTCGTGGGCCGCGCCCAGGCCGCACGGCTGCTGGGCGCCCCGGCCCTGGCCGGACCGCGCTCCCCCCAGCCGGCCTCGCCGGAGGAGGCGGCCGAGCTCCTGGGTGTCGTTCATCCCGTCCTCTACGGGCTGGAGGTCGCGACGGCCGTAGTCGTCGTCGCCCGGGCCCCGCTGGCGAAGGTGGCTCGCCTTTCGCTCACGAGCGTCCAGCGCCAACGCCAGGTCCTCGTGCAGGCGGCCGGTTCGAGCGCGCCGGCCCCGCGATTGGGTTATACCTTGCCCGGGCCCATCGACACTGCGCCTGCAGCCCAGGCGCTGGCCCGCGACCTGCTCAGCGACCTGGCCGACGCCTACCTGCGTATGATCGGTCGGCTCCCACAGGCCGCAGACGCGGGCCCGCGGGCGCAGGTGGCGCGGGCCGATGGCACCACGCGGCCGGACGCCGAAGGCGCGGATCTCGCCGCGGCGATCGCCGGTCTGCTCGGCTGGGCTCGGGAGGCCGAGTTCTGGCGCGGCACGTGGGGCGCTCCGCCGCGAGCCGTACCCGGCGGTTGAGCTGGACCGCGGCCACTACGCTGCGATCATGCACCCGGGGCATGGCGCCGTCCGACTGGCACGCACCAGCGTATTCGCGGCGACCGCCCTCGCGCTCTCGATAGGCGCGCACCAACTGGCAGGCGGCTGCCTGCCGTCGTTGGGCGCGATCCTCGTCGCGGCCGGCCCCGTCGGGCTCGGCGCCGCGCTCCTGACCACGCGCCGGTGCCGCTTCGGGGTGCTCGTCGTCGCGCTCGGGGCCTTGCAGGCGGGGTTGCACGTCTTCTTTCACCTGACCGGCTCACCCGCGACGGCTTCGACGAGACCGATGGCGGCGCATCCTGGGGCCTTCACCTCCGGGGCGACCCACCACGGGCTACACCTGGTGTGTCTTCGCTGGCGCCCGGCGGATCGATCGCGCCGATCCCTGCTCCAGACCTTGGGATCACTCCCCTCATGCTCGCGGCACACCTCGTGGCAACCATCGTCTGCGTCGTCTTGATGGCGCACGCCGAGGGCTGGCTCTGGCGCCTCGTCGAGCGTTGGCGGGGTTGGCGCGTCGCGCTCGCCGGTCGCGCTCCGGCACCGCGCCGCGCTTCACGATCCCCGCCCACGGGACCCTCACCCTGGCCCCCGGCGGCGACCACATCATGGCCATGGCGATGACACGACCGCTGACCGGCGGCACCCCCGTGATCGTGACGTCGGCGCTGGCCGACGGTTCCGAGGGTCCGCTTTGAGGCTGTCGCCAAGCCCTTCACCGGCGCCAACGAGCCCTACCACTCGGACGGTAGCGCGGCGGCCCCCTCCGCGGGCATGGGCAGAATGAGCAGTCGCCCATGACTCCGGCCCGACCGAGTCGACGGACCGTGTTGGGCGGATCGGCGGCCCTGGCGGGCGGGCTCGCGGGCGGCATCCTCACGGGATGTACCCGCGGGCCCGACGACGCCTCGTCCGGATCGGGTCTCGCGACGGACGTGGCTGGGCCGGGCGTGGCTGGGCCGATCGGCCGGCAGAACGCTTATGGCCCGGAGCAGGTCCCTTTCTACGGCCGGCATCAGGGAGGCATCCTCACGCCGCAGCAGGCGCACGGCAGCTTCATCGGCCTCGATCTGCCGCCTGGCGCCACTCGCACGCAGGTCCTGCACCTGCTCCGGATGCTCAGTGACGATGCGGCGCGGTTGTGCTCCGGGCGGCAGCCGCTCGGAGCCCTCGAAGCCGTGCCGGCACAGACTCCTGCGCGGCTCAGCGTGACGTTCGGCTTCGGGCCCGGCCTCTGTGCGGCGGCGAAGCGGCCGGACCGCTGCCCTGCCGCGGTCCGCTCGCTGCCCGCCTTCACCACGGACCGGCTTCAGGAGCGCTGGGGGCAGACTCACCTGCTCCTGCAGGTGTGCTCGGACGACCCGACCTCGCTCGCCTATGCGCGCCGACGACTCATCCGTGACGCCGCGACGATCGCCTCGGTGCGCTGGGTGCAGACCGGCTTCGTCACCGCGCGCGGCAGCGATGCGGTGGGCGCCTCGCCTCGCAATCTGCTCGGATTGCGCGACGGGTCGGCCAACGAGCGCGACCTGGAGCAACGCGCCCAGGTGGCGTGGTCTTCGGGCCCCGGCCCGTGGCGGGGAGGCTCCCAGGTCGTGCTGCGCCGCGTGCGCCTGGATCTCGATCGCTGGGACGACATCGACACGATGACGAAGGAGGCCGCGTTCGGTCGACGCCTCGACGGCAGCCCCCTCAGCTCACCTGCCGGGACCAGCGAGTTCACACCGGTGGATCGACAAGCCAGGGACGCGGACGGCTTCGATATCGTGCTGCCGAGCGCGCACGCCGCGCGAGCTCAGGCCCGGGTCGGCGCAGAGCGGATGTTGCGGCGTGGCTACTCCTATGACGATGGGCGCGACGAACGCGGGCAGGATGACGCCGGGTTGCTCTTCGTCGCCTATCAGGGCGATCTGGCGACGGCCTTCGTGCCCGTGCAGCGACGACTCGCGGCCTCCGACGCCCTCAACACGTG
>JAUNUZ010000173.1 GCA_030537915.1 Micrococcales bacterium | reverse complement strand
ACGCCTACACGCGCCTCAACCTGCGGTACAGCCAGATGGCTCCCGTGACGATGTGGGAGGAACAGAACACCGGCTCCAATCTCCCGGCGCAGGTCGAGCTCTACGCCGACACCGCACCCGGGCACGAGACGACATACAAGTTCCTGTTCATGGCCAAGGGCGGCGGTAGCGCCAACAAGTCCTTCCTCTTCCAAGAGACGAAGGCGATCCTCTCCCCCGCGCGGATGATGGATTTCCTGCGCGAGAAGGTCGCCTCCCTCGGCACCGCCGCCTGCCCGCCCTACCACCTGGCGATCGTCGTCGGCGGTACGAGTGCCGAGTTCGCGCTCAAGACGGCCAAGTACGCCTCGGCGCGCTACCTGGACTCGCTCCCCACCCAGGGTGACGTCGTCAGCGGCCACGGTTTTCGCGACCTTCAGCTGGAGGAGCAGGTCCACCAGCTGACTCGCGAGCTCGGGATCGGCGCGCAGTTCGGCGGCAAGTACTTCTGCCACGACGTACGCGTCATCCGGCTCCCCCGGCACGGCGCGTCGCTGCCCGTCGCGATCGCGGTCTCGTGCTCGGCCGACCGGCAGTGCCTGGCCAAGATCACTGCCGAGGGCGTCTTCCTCGAGCAGCTCGAGACCGAGCCGGCCCAGTACCTGCCGGACACCGAGCACGGGGATCTCGGCGAGCACGCTGACGAGACCGTGGGCGCGGCGACGACGGGCGCCGGCGGCGTTGTCCAGATCGACCTGACACGGCCGATGGACGACGTCCTCGCCGAGCTGACCAGGCACCCGGTCAAGACGCGGTTGTCTCTGACCGGCACCCTGGTCGTCGCCCGCGACATCGCTCACGCCAAGATCCGCGAGCGTCTCGAGGCCGGCGAGGAGATGCCGCAGTACCTCAAGGACCACCCCGTCTACTACGCCGGCCCCGCCAAGACCCCCGAGGGAATGGCGAGCGGATCGTTCGGCCCGACTACCGCGGGCCGGATGGACGCCTATGTCGATGAATTCCAGGCGGCCGGGGGCTCCAAGGTCATGCTCGCCAAGGGCAACCGCAGCGGTCAGGTCACCAAAGCCTGCGCGACGCATGGCGGCTTCTACCTCGGCTCGATCGGCGGTCCGGCGGCTCGGCTGGCCCAGGATTGCATCACCAAGGTCGAGGTGCTGGAGTATCCCGAGCTCGGGATGGAGGCCATCTGGAAGATCGAGGTGAAGGACTTCCCGGCCTTCATCATCGTCGACGACAAGGGCAACGACTTCTTCGCCACTGTGGGCGGCAAGCCGGTGGCCCAGACCATCGCCACCAGGCCCGGCCTCTCGTGACCCCGGGTCAGGCCTGGGCCGCGCTCGTCGCAGGCAACGAACGCTTCGTCGCCGGCACCCCGCGCCACCCCAACCAGAGCGTCGAGCACCGTAGCGAACTGGCTAGCGGTCAGCGCCCCTTCGCGACCTTGTTCGGCTGCTCGGACTCGCGGGTCGCGGCGGAGGTGATCTTCGACCAGGGCCTGGGCGACCTCTTCGTGGTGCGCACCGCCGGTCATGTGACGAGCCCGACGGAGCTGGGCACTCTGGAGTTCGGCGCGCTGCTGCTCGATATCCCGCTCATCGTCGTGCTCGGGCACGACTCGTGCGGTGCGATCAAGGCCGCGATGTCCGCCTACGACGAAGGCAAGATGCCGCCCGGCTTCTTGCGAGACCTCGTGGAGCGGGTGACTCCCAGCGTCCTGTCGGCCTACCGGGCCGGGACGCGGGACACCGACGCGGTCTTGACCGAGCACGTGCGCCAGACCGTCACCCTCATCAGCGAGCGCTCGGTGATCATCTCCGACCGGGTGAGCCAGGGGCAGCTCGCGATCGTGGGATTGACCTACGCCCTGGCGCAGGGGCGCACGTCGCTCGTCGCCCAGCTCGGAGACCTGCATCCGACGGAAGCGCCGCCCGTCGATCGCTCACGCGAATCCAGCTAGGCCCTCACAAGTCACACCGGCCCAGCCGTGTCGGTGCACTCGACCCGACGGCGGGCAGCACCAGCAAATACCCGGGGAGTTCGCGTCGACGCCCTAGTTGATGCTCAGGTGCTCCCTGACCACGTCGGCGAGGCGGTGCGCCACGGTGCTCGCGTGTTCCGGCGTCTGCGCCTCGACCATGACCCGAACGACCGGTTCGGTCCCGGATTTGCGTAGCAAGACACGACCGGTCCCCGCGAGCTCCTTGCGCGCCTCGACGACCGCGGCCTGCACGGCTTCGTTCGCATCGACCGCGTCCTTGTCGACACCCTTGACATTGATCATGTGCTGAGGCAACCGCGTCATCACCTCGGCCAGCTCCCGCAGGCTACGACCCGCCGCTGCCATGCGCGCCGCCAGCAGCAATCCGGTGAGGGTGCCGTCACCCGTGGTCCCGTGGTCCAGCAGGACCAGGTGTCCAGACTGCTCGCCGCCGAGGGTGTAGCCGCCGGCCTTCATGTCCTCCAGCACGTAGCGGTCGCCCACAGCCGTCTGGCGCACAGTGATGCCCTCTCGCTCCATGGCCTGGAACATGCCCAGATTGCTCATGACGGTGGCGACCAGGGTGTCCTTGGACAGAGTCCCCTGCTCGCGCATCGCGAGGGCCAGGATCGCCATGATCTGGTCGCCGTCAACGGGCGCGCCGGTGTGATCGACCGCAAGACAGCGGTCGGCGTCGCCGTCGTGGGCGATGCCGAGGTGGGCGCCGCGTTCGACGACGGCCGACTGCAGCATCTCCAGATGGGTCGAGCCGTAGCCGTCATTGATGTTGAGGCCGTCCGGCTCGGCGCCGATGACCTCGACCTGGGCGCCGGCCGCCCGAAAGGCCTGCGGAGAGACGACGCTCGCCGCGCCGTGCGCCGCGTCGATGACGACCGTCAGGCCGTCCAGGCGGTTCGGCAGGGCCGACAGCAGGTGCGCGACGTAGCGGGCGGGCCCGTCGACCAGAGGGACGATCCGACCCACATCGGCGCCGGTGGGCCGCGACCACGGCTCCCCCAGGCGCGACTCGATGGCGTCCTCGATCGCGTCGTCCAGCTTGTGGCCCCCCCGGGCAAAGAACTTGATGCCGTTGTCCGGCATCGCATTGTGCGACGCCGAAAGGACGACGCCCAGGTCGGCGTCCAGTTCGGCGGTGAGGAAGGCGATCGCGGGGGTCGGCAGCACGCCCGCGTCGTGGACATCCACACCGGCCGAGGCGAGCCCGGCCACCACTGCGGCTGACAGGAACTCGCCGGAGGCGCGGGGGTCTCGTCCCACGACAGCGCGCGGCCGGCGACCCGCGAAGTCACCGCGGTCGGCCAGGATGTGGGCCGAGGCCACGGCCAGGTTCAGCGCCAGCTCGGCCGTGACATCGCGATTGGCGAGCCCTCGCACGCCGTCGGTACCGAAGAGTCGGGGCATCGTCATTCCTTGCATCCGGGCGTCGCGAGACGACGCGTTCGGGTTCGACGGAGCAGACAGCTGCCGCCAGTTATAGGCGCGGAGGTGGTTCGCCTCGCCGTTGCCCGCAGGCTGCGACGAGTCGGACCACCACCGCACGAGTCAGCGCTGTGCACATGTCGCGCATCCTCGACTCCGCGCAGGGCGAGAGCTCGCTTCGCTGTCTCCCACCCTGCGCTGCATCTTCGTCAGCGCCGTACACATGTCGCGCATCCTCGACTCCGCGCAGGGCGAGAACTGGCTTCGCTCCCTCCCACCCTGCGCTGCATCTTCGTCAGCGCTTGCTGTACTGCGGAGCCTTGCGTGCCTTCTTCAGACCAGCCTTCTTGCGCTCGGGGACGCGCGCGTCCCGAGTGAGGAAGCCGGCCTGCTTGAGCTTGGGACGGTTGAGCTCGGCATCGACGCCGTTGAGCGAACGGGCCACGCCGAGGCGAACCGCGCCCGCCTGGCCGGAGGGGCCACCGCCATGGACGCGCACCAGCACGTCATAAGCGCCGTCTAGCTCGAGCACCTTCAGGGGCTCGTTGACGATCTGCTGGTGGACCTTGTTCGGAAAGTAGTTCTCCAGCGTCCGGCCGTTGATCTTCCACTCCCCGGAACCGGGGACGATCCGCACGCGGGCGATTGCCTGCTTGCGGCGGCCGGTGGCCGCGCCGGGTGCGGATGCCGACGGACGGCCGGCGGCCTCGCCCGTGGCGGACGCGTCGGATTCGCTGGTGTATTCGGACAGGGCCGGCTCGTTCTCGTCGAGTGTGGCCTCGGTGGTGTAATCGCTCACGGTTCTCCTCGTGAAATCAGGCTCGTGCAGTCAGGCGGTGGTGGCGCGGGCAGGACAGGGCGTCGTGGCCGACGACTACTGCGCCACCTGCGAAATCTCGAAGGGCTGCGGCTTCTGCGCCTCGTGGGGGTGGCTCGGGCCTGCGTAGACCTTGAGCTTGCTCAACTGCTGACGCGCCAGAGAATTCTTCGGAAGCATGCCGCGGACGGCCTTCTCGACGGCCTGGGCGGGGTTCTTCGCCAAGAGCTGGGTGTAGGACGTCGCCCGCAGACCGCCCGGGTAACCCGAGTGCCGGTAGGCCTTCTTCTGCTCGAGCTTGGCACCGGTGAGGGCAACCTTGTCAGCGTTGATGATGATGACGAAGTCACCCATATCGATGTGCGGCGCGAACGTCGTCTTGTGCTTGCCGCGCAGCAGTTGCGCGGTCTGCGACGCGAGGCGGCCTAGGACGACGTCGGTAGCGTCGATGATGAGCCAATGACGGTCTACGTCACCCGGCTTGGGGGTAAAGGTACGCACGGGAACCAGCCTTGCTTTCTCTCGTGAACTGTTCGTCCGCAGCTGCGCAGCACGAATGCCGCACCTGCGACCGGCGAAGCGCGATGAGGTCATCTAACCGGCCCTGGCCGTGTCACTCCTTTTCACCGGCTTGGGAGCCGTACGCGGAGCGACTGCTGTGGATCGATGGCTTTGATCGATTGCGGTAGGTCGCTGGCAACCCGCAGGACGCGGTTCGCACGACGACCTTGACAACGTTACCGGGCACCTCGGATGCCCTCCAAATCCCGCGAGCAGGGCGCTGAGCTGCGACGTCTGGCCACAGACTGACATTTACAGGGTTTATGCAGCTAAATTGTGCAAAACTTTTATGCATGAGTACGCCAACGCCCTCCGCTTACCCGGTCGATCGCGACGCCCTGCGGGTGCTGGCTCACCCCCTGCGATCCCGTCTGCTCGCCGAGCTGCGGACCGTAGGCGAGGCCACGGCCAGCGATCTCGCCCGGGCGCTGGATACGAACACCGGCGCCACCTCCTACCACCTGCGCCGCCTCGAGGCTGTCGCCCTCGTCCGCGACACCGGCAGGGGGACCGGGCGCCGCCGCGTGTGGGAGGCCGCCACCGCCGATCGCGCCATCGATGTGGACCAAGCAGATGACGACGATGACGCCGCAGTCGATTGGCTTGCTCGCGACTACGTCCAGCACTTCGCCGGCAAGACACAGGCCTGGCTCACCGCCCAGTCCGAGTGGCCGCTGGCCTGGCAGGATACCTGCGGCCTGGAGGACCATCTGGTCCTCGTGACGGACGAGCAGCTCGACGTGCTCCAGAGTGAGATCGCAGCGGTGCTCGAGCGCTACCGCCGCGTGGGCGCAGGAAATCCGTCGGCGCGGCGGGTCACCTTCTATACGTGTGCACTGCCCGTCGATCCGCCCCGCCCGCCGGCCTCCGGTCGGCGAACCGGGGCGTGATCCCACTGCGGCGCTGGGCAAGGATGGCGAAACGACGAAAGGGGCTGCGCATGG
>JAUNUZ010000172.1 GCA_030537915.1 Micrococcales bacterium | reverse complement strand
TCGTGCCGCTGTGGTACATCTCGACCTACCTCTGGCTGGTATTGCTCTCTCCGATGTTCCTGTGGCTCGTGCGGCGTTGGCCGCTGCGCACCGGTGCGGTTCCCGTCGCCGTCGTGCTCCTCAATGCGGCCGGAATCCTACGCCTCGAGGGCGGGGCCGGGGACATCATCCTGTACGTCTGCATGTACGCCCCCTGCTGGGCGCTCGGGTTCGCCCATCACGACGGTTTGCTTCGCCGCCTCTCGCTCGCCTTCGTCCTGCCGATGGGCGCCGCCTTGGCCATCGGCGGACTCGCCTGGGCTCTCAGCTACCCCGATCCCCAGAGCGGCGCCAATGTCTCCGACGTGCCGGTCGCCACAATGCTCTACAGCCTCGGCGTCGTGCTGGTGCTACTGCGCCTGTATCTCGACTTCTCGTGGATGCAGGCAGTGCCGTGGCTGGACGCCCTGGTCAGCGCCATCAACTCGCGCGCCATGACGATCTATCTGTGGGGCAACGCTGCCATCGCCTTGACGTTGTGGCTGCTGGGCGAGTGGTCGATCACCGGCCCACTCATGGACAGCGACACGTTCTCCCTCACCTCGGGTGCCCTCGCGTTCGCTGGCATCTGGGTCGTTCTCGGCGCATGCGTGCTCGCGTTCGGCTGGGTGGAGGATGTCGCGGCCGCTCGCAAGCCGCGCCTGCTTCCCACGGGCCGCTCAAAGGAGTCGAGCACGGGGAGCCTTCGCGTCGACAGGGTCGAAACCCGCCGGCAGGCAGGCGCGACCTACCATCAGTGAGTCACATCTTCGGGAGGTCGGGAAAGCCGGATGCAGCGCTCTCCTGGACGACTTGTCCTCATCGCCGTCGTCCTCGCACTCGTCGTCGCGGCGGCGGGCGTCGTTCTGTTGAACCCTTTCGGAAACGACACCGTCACCAGGCGGTGTATCGCCGATCAGCCGACCACCTCGGCCACATTGAGCAGCGATCCGCGACTGACCTCTCTGGCGCGGATGCTCGTGGCGTCCGCGGAGAACTCGAGCCTGGACTGGGAGAAGCAGTACGGCTACATCGAATACAACGTCGAGGGCAACGCTGCAGAGAACCGCGGCTACACCGGCGGAATCGTCGGCTTCACGAGCAAGACGCACGACATGCTGCAACTCGTGCGGCTCTACGCCAAGGCGGCACCGGACAACCCGCTCGCCCGATTCCTGCCGGCGCTGGCGGACGTCGACGGCACCTCCTCGGCAAACGGTCTCGGCGACCCGTTCGTCACCGCCTGGAAGCAGGCCGCGCGGACCCCGGCCTTCGGGCAGGCCCAGCGCGATCTGGCGGACAGCATGTACCTGCGTCCGGCTGTGGAGACCGCTCGCAAGGATGGTCTGGGCAGGCTGGGACAGTTCATCTACTATGACGCGCTCGTCATGCACGGCCCCGGTGACGACCCGCTCAGCTTCGGCGGAATCCGCGCGGCGGCCGTGGAAAAGGCGCTGCCCGCGTCAGCAGGCGGCGACGAGACCGCCTACCTTCAGGCGTTCATCGACGCGCGTCGCGTCGCAATGAAGGCCGAGAGGGGCCACCGCGACACCTCCCGTCTGGACGCTCAAACCAGCTTCCTGCGAGAGCAGAACCTCTCCCTCGCCCTGCCGCTGTCGTGGTCGGTCTATGGCGACCACTACTCCATCGCCGCTGCGGGGGCGTCCGGCTGCTGATTCGTCTTCCGGGTCGAACGGCCCGAATCGGCCCGGGCCGCCTCCGGGTCACGACCTGCTTGCATGCACATCCGCAGATCCACGTTTCACTGTTCGGCCGCGCGCACCCTAACCTCTTCTTGGGGATTCACGGGGTCGAGAAATGTGGTTGTTTCGGTGCGTTCGACGAGTCGCCTGGTGGCCTGCGGGGCCGCCCTCATGTGTTCCGGGGCCCTTGCCATGTCGGTGGTAGCGCCCGCCACCGCGGCTTCTGCCCCACCATCGCGGGCAGTCGCGGTCACCACGCGCTGCGCGACGGGCACCTGGGCCGCTTCGGCGAGTCTGACCAGTGACGCCGACCTCATGTCGGTGGCGCGGATGATCTTGTCGTCAGCCGAGAATTCCAGTCTGCAATGGGAGAAGCAGTACGGCTACATCGAATACAACGTCGAGGGCAACGCTGCGGAGAACCGCGGTTACACCGGCGGCATCGTCGGCTTCACGAGCAAGACGCACGACATGCTGCAACTCGTGCGGCTCTACGCCAAGGCGGCACCGGACAACCCGCTCGCCCGATTCCTGCCGGCGCTGGCGGACGTCGACGGCACCTCCTCGGCAAACGGTCTCGGCGACCCGTTCGTCACCGCCTGGAAGCAGGCCGCGCGGACCCCGGCCTTCGGGCAGGCCCAGCGCGATCTGGCGGACAGCATGTACCTGCGTCCGGCTGTGGAGACCGCTCGCAAGGATGGTCTGGGCAGGCTGGGACAGTTCATCTACTATGACGCGCTCGTCATGCACGGCCCCGGTGACGACCCGCTCAGCTTCGGCGGAATCCGCGCGGCGGCCGTGGAAAAGGCGCTGCCCGCGTCAGCAGGCGGCGACGAGACCGCCTACCTTCAGGCGTTCATCGACGCGCGTCGCGTCGCAATGAAGGCCGAGAGGGGCCACCGCGACACCTCCCGTCTGGACGCTCAAACCAGCTTCCTGCGAGAGCAGAACCTCTCCCTCGCCCTGCCGCTGTCGTGGTCGGTCTATGGCGACCACTACTCCATCGCCGCTGCGGGGGCGTCCGGCTGCTGATTCGTCTTCCGGGTCGAACGGCCCGAATCGGCCCGGGCCGCCTCCGGGTCACGACCTGCTTGCATGCACATCCGCAGATCCACGTTTCACTGTTCGGCCGCGCGCACCCTAACCTCTTCTTGGGGATTCACGGGGTCGAGAAATGTGGTTGTTTCGGTGCGTTCGACGAGTCGCCTGGTGGCCTGCGGGGCCGCCCTCATGTGTTCCGGGGCCCTTGCCATGTCGGTGGTAGCGCCCGCCACCGCGGCTTCTGCCCCACCATCGCGGGCAGTCGCGGTCACCACGCGCTGCGCGACGGGCACCTGGGCCGCTTCGGCGAGTCTGACCAGTGACGCCGACCTCATGTCGGTGGCGCGGATGATCTTGTCGTCAGCCGAGAATTCCAGTCTGCAATGGGAGAAGCAGTACGGCTACATCGAATACAACGTCGAGGGCAACGCTGCGGAGAACCGCGGTTACACCGGCGGCATCGTCGGCTTCACGAGCAAGACGCACGACATGCTGCTTCTGGCGCAGGCCTACACGAAGGCCACGCCGAACAACCCGCTCGCCCGATTCCTGCCGGCGCTGAAGAAGGCCGACGGCACCTCCTCCGCGGCAGGGCTGGGCAGCGCCTTCGTCGGCGCGTGGAAGAAGGCAGCCGCCACCACTGGCTTCAAGGTGGCCCAGCGCGAAGCGGCCGACCGCATGTATCTGCGGCCGGCCGTCGTGGCCGCGCAGGCCGACGGCCTCGGCCGGCTCGGCCAATTCATCTACTACGACGCGATGGTCATGCACGGCCCGGGCACCGACCCGCTCAGCTTCGACGGGATGCGCGCGGCCGCACTGCGCACGGCCAAGCCGCCCGCCAAGGGTGGCAACCAAACGACCTATCTGCATGCCTTCCTCGACGTGCGCATCCGCGCGATGCAGGCCGAGGAGGCGCACCGCGACATCAGCCGCATCAGCGCGGCGCAGCGGGTGTGGCTGCGCTCTGGGAACCTGCGCCTCGCGCTGCCGCTGTCCTGGTCGGTCTACTCAGATCGCTATTCGATCACCCCGATGGGCGGCTGTTGAGCTGAGCCTGAAGGGGCCCCACCCGCGAGACCGATCAGGAGCGGGACAACACCTTGTCGGCGATGAGGTCACCGATCGGCATGGCGCTCGTCGCGGCGGGCGACGGTGCATTGCACACGTGCGTCATGCGGTCGGTTTCGTAGAAGAGGAAGTCCTCGACCATCGAGCCGTCCCTGCGGACCGCCTGCGCACGGATCCCCGCTTCCTCCGGCTGGAGGTCCGCGACCGACAGCGCCGGACAATATTTGCGGACCAGTTGGAGGTAGCCCGGCTTGTAGACCGAATTCCACTGCTCGACGGCGCCCGTCTTGAGCTGTGCCCTGGCGACCTTCCAGAAGCCGGGGAACCGCACGAACGAGGCGATGTCGCGCCGGTTGAGCGACCACTTCGGGTAACCCTCGCGGGCGAAGCCCATCACCGCATTCGGCCCGACGGTCACGCCGCCGTCCATCATCAGCGTCAGGTGCACGCCCAGGAAGGGCAGGGACGGGTCGGGCACCGGATAGATCAGCGTGTCGACGAGGTCGTTGCGGGTTGCGGGCAGCCGGTAGTACTCCCCGCGGAAGGGCACCATCTGGAAGTCGATGTCCAGCCCCGCCATCGTCGCGAGCCGGTCGGCCTGGATTCCACCGCACACCACGAGCTGCTTGGCGAAGATCCGCTCGGACGCAACCGCGGCATGGCGGCCGGCCTCAGTTGGGCCGGAAGCAGACTCGACGTCCACCCGAACCTCGGAAAGGGACTCGGTGATGTCGCTGACCTTCGCGCCGAGACGAATCGAGCCGCCGCCTTGCTCGATCACCTCGGCCATCTTCACACAGATCTGTTTGTAGTCGACGATGCCCGTCGAGGTCAGCCAGATGGCGCCTACGCCGGTGATGTTCGGCTCGCGACGCTTGAGCTCGGTGGCGTCGATCCTTTCGACGTCGAGCTCGTTGCTCAGCGCGCGTTCGTACAGGGCGTCCATCCGCTCGACCTCGGCGGCGTTCGTGGCGACGATGAGCTTGCCGGTGTTGCGGTAGGGGATGTTGTGCTCATCGCAGAACGCTCTGGTACGAACAGCCCCCTCCTTGCACAGCTTCGCCTTGTGCGACCCGGGCTTGTAGTAGATGCCCGCGTGGATGACGCCGCTGTTGTGCCCCGTCTGGTGACGGGCGACGTCATCCTCCTTCTCCAGGACGATCAGGCTCGACCCGGGGCGTTCGCGCAACAGCGAGATGGCCGTGGCCAAGCCGACGATCCCCCCGCCGATGACCGCGTAGTCATAGACCGGGGTGTCAGGCGTGGCCTCCGACTGCGAACCGCCGTCCATCATCAGACCTCCCCGACGGGCTCGACGGCCGGCTGCGGGAAGGTCGCATCCTGCTCGGCCCGCAGCTCATCGGCTAGGCGCCCGGCGGGAACCGTGACATCGGCGTAGGAGATCGCCTCGTCCTTGGCGATGTCGCGCGTCAGCTCACACCCCTGCGCCAGCCCGACCGGCAGGAGATTCTCGGCCGCCGCGATCGGCGCCTTCTCGCACTCCCCGTAGTAGGTGTAGCCACCCAGCGCGTCGAGGGTCTCTCCCGCCTTGAGGTCCTTCTTGGCGACCGTGATGACCTCGACCCGAGGCGTGCCCAGCGGGCGGATCGTCGCGTCGCCGAGCAGGGCGGCGCGAGCGATCGTGTTCGGCACCTCGAAGTGGCACAGATGGTAGGGCGTGTAGAAGCTGTAGAGCGGCCCCTCTCCCAGCTTGTAGAGGTTGAGGTAGTGGCGCTGCTTGGGATCCTCGTGCGTGGCGAGCACATAGACGCCCGGGCCGGGCTTGGAGCCGACGACGTAGTCGACCGCGCCGCCGAGCTCCTTGAGCTCGTCGATGTCGTACATGCTCGTGAGCTCGTCGACGTGGCCGCGGTGGTCACGCTGCAGGCAGCCGCGACGGTGCACCGAGAGGTCGGCCGCGTTGG
>JAUNUZ010000171.1 GCA_030537915.1 Micrococcales bacterium | reverse complement strand
GGAGAAGGGCCTGAGCAACTACTGGGGCTACAACACGATCGGCTTCCTCGCACCGCACAACTCCTATGCCGGTACCGGCACGCGCGGCCAGCAGGTCACCGAATTCAAGGCGATGGTCAGGGCCCTGCACGAGGCCAATATCGAGGTCATCCTCGACGTCGTCTACAACCACACGGCCGAGGGCAGCGAATACGGGCCGACGATCTGCTTCCGCGGTATCGACAATGCGGCCTACTACCGCCTCGTCGACGACGACAAGTCGCACTACTACGACACGACGGGCACCGGCAACAGCCTGCTCATGCGCAATCCGCACGTGCTCCAGCTCATCATGGATTCGCTGCGCTACTGGGTGACCGAGATGCACGTGGACGGTTTCCGTTTCGACCTCGCGGCCACGCTGGCCCGGCAGTTCCACGAGGTCGACAAGCTGTCGGCGTTCTTCGACCTCATTCAGCAAGACCCGATCATCAGCCAGGTCAAGTTGATTGCGGAGCCCTGGGACCTCGGTGACGGCGGGTATCAGGTCGGCAACTTCCCGCCGCTGTGGACCGAATGGAACGGCCGGTATCGCGACACGGTCCGTGACTACTGGCGGGGCGAGGCTGCGGCGTTGTCGGAGTTCGCCTCCCGCCTGACCGGCTCCTCGGACCTCTATGCGCACTCGGGTCGCCGCCCGATCGCCTCGATCAACTTCATCATCGCCCACGACGGCTTCACGCTGCGCGACCTGGTCTCCTACAACGAGAAGCACAACGACGCCAACGGCGAAGGCGGCAACGACGGCGAGAGCCACAACCGCTCCTGGAACTGCGGCGTCGAGGGTCCCACCGACGATCCGGACGTGCGGGCCCTGCGGCTGCGCCAGATCCGCAACTTCCTCACGACCCTCTTGGTCAGCCAGGGCGTCCCGATGATCGCCCACGGCGACGAATTGGGCCGCACCCAGGGCGGCAACAACAACGTCTATTGCCAGGACAACAAGATCTCCTGGATCGACTGGAATCTGGGGCGCGAGCAGGAGCAGCAACTCGCCTTCGCCAGCCTCGTCGTCGACCTGCGCAAGCAGCACCCGGTCTTCCGCCGACGCCGCTTCTTCCGGGGTGGCCCCGATCACGGCGGCACCTCGGATCTGCACGACATCGTGTGGCTGCGCGTCGACGGCACCGAGATGGTCGAGCAGGACTGGCAGACCGGCTACGCCCGCACGCTGGCGGTCTTCCTCAACGGCGACGCCATCTTCGAGCCCGGGCCGCTGGGGCAACGCGTGCGCGACGACAGCTTCATTCTGCTCTTCAACGCGCACAGCGAACCGGTCGACTTCGAGGTCTCCTCGATCGTCACGGACGTCCGCTGGATCGAGGCCGTCAACACCGACCTGCCCGCTGGCAGGCCCGCACCAGGGGCCGAGCCGCACCAGGCGGGCGAGATCCTGACGCTCGCGGGTCGGTCGGTCGTCATCCTGCGCAGCGAAGTGATCCCCGAGGACATTCATTCCGCCGACGCCGAGGCCGAGGACGCCGAGAAGGCCGCCGAGCGCAAGGGCGAGATCGAGGCATCCCCCGAGCGTGCCGAACGCAGCGCCGAGCGCCGCGCCCGCAAGCTGAGCAGCCGCTCCCGCACCAAGAGAAGGTTGTGAGGTCTTGGGGCGTGCCTCAGCTGAGTGCGAGGCGCTCCTGCTCGAGCGTGACGTCGAAAGTCGGTGCGGGCCACTGCGGGTCCATGGCCTGTAGGTGCTCCAGGAGCAGTTGCTGCACGGCCAACCGGGCGTACCACTTGCGGTCCGCCGGGACGACGAACCAGGGCGCGAGATCCGTCGACGTCTTGTCGAGCACTGCCTGATAGGCGACCTGGTAGTCCTCCCAGAGCTTGCGCTCGTCGATGTCACCGGGGTTGTACTTCCAGTACTTCTCCGGATTGGCGAGCCGCTCGGCCAGGCGTTCGCCTTGTTCCTGCTTGGAGATGTGGAGCATGACCTTGATCATCGTGATGCCCTCCTTGGCGCACGACTCCTCGAAGGTGTTGATCTGGCCGTAACGGCGCGACCAGGTAGCGGAGGACACGAGGTTGTGCACGCGAACGATGAGGACGTCCTCGTAGTGTGACCGATCGAACACGCCGACCTGGCCCGGCTTGGGCAAGGCCCGGCGGACCCGCCACAAGAACGGATGGTTGTGCTCCACCGCAGTCGGAGCCTTGAACGAGGTCAGATCGACCCCCTGAGGGTCCATGAGGCCGACGACGTGGCGCATGATCCCGCCCTTGCCGGAGGTGTCCATCCCTTGCACGACGAGCAGGAGCCGGGCGTTGGATCCACCGCGCGCCGCAGCGTAAAGACGCTCCTGCAGATCACCGATCTCCTCGACCGCCTCCCCGAGCAATTCCTTGCCCGCCTCCTTGCCCCCCGTAAAACCAGGCGTGCAGCGCGGGTCGATGTCGGCGAGCCGCTGCTGGGGCCGGTAGCGCAAGGCCCGGCTGAAAATCTCAGTGGCCGCCTCGTCGGCCTGCGACGGCTCGCTGATCTCGTCCGCGACGCGGGCGGGCGTCTTGGTGTTCTTCGACGCGGTCTTCTTCGACTTCTTGGGCATGGCACATGATGACCCATCGCCGCCGGTCACGCATGGCAAGAACACAGGTAGTCCGCGACGACCCGCTCCCAGGCCGGCGCGTCGAGGTTCCACTCCTTGACATGCCGGGCCCCGCGCCATTCGACATAGGTCACCAGATCGCGGCGCCGGGCGGCGAGCTCCCGCGAGGGCCCGACCGGGACGAACTCATCGTCGGCGGAGTGGATGAGCAGGACGGGGTGTCGCAATTCTGCGGCGCGGTTCTGCCAGTCCGTGCGGGCCACATCGAGCGGTTCGTGCACGCCGACGAGCCGACGTGACCAGCGCGCGCCGAGCAGCCCCTTGGCCAGCTGAGCCAGGGCCCGCGGCACCCTGCGCAGGCGCGCCTGATGAGCGATGACATCGGCCCAGTCGATGACCGGCGAGTCGAGCACGGCGCACGACACGTGCCGGCCCAGGGGCGAGCGGTCGAGGGTCTGCAGGACGATCGCGCCGCCCATGGACCAGCCCATCAGCACGATGTCCTGGGCGCCGTGCGCAAGCGCGTAGGCGATCGCCGCCTCGAGGTCCCGCCACTCCGAGAGGCCAAGGTTGTACAGACCGTCGGGGCTCGGGGCACCGTCCGCGTCGTTGCGGTACGTGGGAATTAGGCTTGTGATGCCGATCCGATACAAGACCGGCACCGCGCGCAGGCACTCATGTCGGGTCGCCCCCCGCCCGTGTACGAGGATCGCCCACCGGCCTCCCCACGGTTCACCCGGGCTCTGGGTATCCCCGGGCACCAGCCAGGCAGGCAGATCGCCGATGTCGCTGGCGACCGTGACGTCGTAGGTAGTCAGTCCGAGGCTCAGCTGCGGGCTCTGGCTGTAGTAGTAGCCGTCCCACCGCGCCGCTCCCGGGCGCGGGATCCCGGCGTCGACGGCATCGATCCGACGGGTGACCCAGCCGGCCGGGTCGCCCACCCCACCCTCACCACCTGCGCCGTCCGCGCTCATCGCGAGGATCTCCCCGAGCCGCAGATGCCCGGCACCCCGGTCGAACCAAAGCCCGTAGCGCCCCGGCACCACCGTCTCCTCGGTAGCCCGCAGGGTGATCGTGTCGCCGTCGATACCGAGGATCTCCTCGATCTCGGGGCGCTCCCGCTCGGGGGTGAGCAGCAGTCGCGCCAGATAGGTGCCTGCCCCCAGCGATCCTGCGGCAGAAGCTAATCCGATTCCCGCGCCGGTGACCCCGGCGATTCGCGCAGCGCGAGCGACCCCTGCCCTGGCCCCGTCAGCTGACATGACGTCATCGTCGCAGGTGTGTCCCCGGCAGGCCGCCGGCCGGTCCGGCGCGTTGCGCACCACGGGCGGAGCAGAATGGCGCCATGCAGCTGCCGATCGAGCTCCCCGTGACTCCCATGCTCGCCAAAGCGGTCGCGGGCGTCCCCGCGGCCGATTCGGTCGCTGGCGGCCTCTCCTACGAACCGAAGTGGGACGGTTTCCGGTGCATCGTGCTGCGCGACGGTGACGACGTCGAGCTCGCGAGCCGGGGGGCCAAGCCGCTGACCCGCTACTTCCCCGAGGTCGTCGAGGCGGTCCGCACGCACCTGCCGTCGCGCTGCGCGATCGACACCGAGATCGTCGTGCGCGCCGGCGAATCGGGGGCCCAGCGACTCGATTGGGAGGCCCTGAGCCAGCGGATCCACCCCGCGCAGAGCCGGGTGAGCAAATTATCGCAGGAGACCCCGGCCGAGCTCATCTGCTTCGACCTCCTCGCGCTGGGGGATGAGGCCCTGCTCGACGTGCCGTTCGAGGGCCGACGGGCCCGGCTCGAGGAGGCGATGGCCGATCTGGCGCAGGACGCGCCCATCCACCTGACCCGAACGACCCGCGACGCGGATGTCGCTGCGGACTGGTTCGAGCGTTTCGAGGGTGCCGGGCTCGACGGTGTCGTCGCCAAGCCGCTG
The DNA here is from genome assembly GCA_030537915.1 of Micrococcales bacterium. GTDB lineage: Bacteria > Actinomycetota > Actinomycetes > Actinomycetales > Dermatophilaceae > Kineosphaera. The sequence continues at coordinate 1,254 of JAUNUZ010000171.1, read as the reverse complement.
ACCGGCGTCTATGCACCGGGCAAGCGCACCATGCTCAAAATCAAGCACCGCCGGACGGGTGAGGCCGTCGTGGTCGGCTACCGCATCCACAAATCCGGCCAGGGTGTCGGCTCTTTGCTGCTCGGGCTCCACACCGAGGACGATCACCTCGTCAACGTCGGCGGGATCGCCGCCTTCAGCAACGCGCGGCGTCTCGAGCTCATCGACGAGTTGGCGCCCCTGGTCAAACGGGACGACGACGGACAGGTCGAGGCCGCACAGACCGATCGGTCGCGGTTCTCCTCCTCCAAGGACGTCAGCTTCGTGCCGCTGCGGCCCGAGCGGGTCGTCGAAGTCGCCTTCGACCAGCTGGAGGGTCACCGCTTCCGGCATGCCGTGACCTTCCTACGCTGGCGCCCCGACCGCGAACCGTCCTCGTGCCGGCTGTCCCAGATCGAGCGTGCCCCCGCCTACGACCTGGGCGACGTCCTCATCCACTGAGCAACACCTCAGGCGTTGCGCTCACTCCCGGCGGGTCACCCCGTCTGCTTGCCAGTTCGCGGCGTTCTTCTTGCTCGGCTGCACCCGCGGAGGCTCACCCGGCATCTTGGGGAAGTCGGGTGGGAAGTTCATCTCGGGGAGCCCGCGGTCGACATCGGCGTCCCACAGGGCCAACGCGCCGGCGATATCACCGGCTGACTCGTCCATACCCGCCCAGGCGTCGCCTCGGTCCGCGACGATGCCCGGCACGGTCCGCACGGTGTAAGCCGACGGGTCGACACCCTCGAGCTCGTCCCAGGTCAGCGGCATCGAGACGGTTGCCGCGGGCAGTGCGCGCGGGCTGTAGGCCGAGGCGACCGTGCGGTCGCGGTTGGCCTGGTTGAAGTCGATGAAGATCTTGTCGCCACGATCCTCCTTCCACCACGCGCTCGTCACGAGCTCGGGCACCCGTCGCTCGAGCTCGCGTGCGAGTCCGATGACGGCGTGCCGGACGTCGAGGAACTCGTGCGTGCGCCGCAGGCGGCTGTAGACGTGCAGGCCACGGCTGCCCGAGGTCTTGACCCATCCGGTGAGCCCAACATCCGCGAGCAGGTCGTGCAGCTCGTAGGCGGCACGGATGACGTCCGCGAAGGGGCGCCCAGGCTGGGGGTCGAAGTCGATCCGCAGCTCGTCGACCAGATCGTTGTCGTCGGCCCGGACGGGCCACGGGTGAAAGGTCACCGTGCTCATCTGGGCCGCCCACACAGCCCCCGCGATCTCGTCGATGACGAGCTG
>JAUNUZ010000170.1 GCA_030537915.1 Micrococcales bacterium | reverse complement strand
GTGCTCGCGGACAAGGAAGGAGTGGCTCAAGTGACCCGGCGAGCGGTTTCCAGAACAGCACAACCGGGCGTTTGGCTAGTTGGATTTATATCTGACCTTGTGGACATCCGCAAGTGGGCCCGACTAATGTCGGTCACTGAGGAACCCACCTCAGACCCCGACGAGCAGGAGCCCCCGGATGCCCGAGACCTCCACAGACACCCCCCAGGCCCAACCCGGCGAGACCGCGACCGGCTCGATCACGGCCATTCGGCCGGATTCGGTAACGGGCACGGGCGTCGTGCCCGGCATCGCCTACGCGCCGGTGGTCTGGAAGCAGGCGCGTCCACAGACGCTCCCGCACGAGCCGGAGGTGGCCCAGGAGGGTCGCGAGGCCGAGGCCGCCCGCCTGGAGGCGGGCGTCACCGCCGTCGCGGCCCGGCTCGAGCAGCGCTCCAGCCACGCGACGGGTGTCGCCTCCGAGGTGCTCGCCGCCACGGCGACGCTGGCCCGCGACCGTGGCTGGCGCAAGGCCGCACTCAAGCTCGTCAAGGGGGGCACCCCCGCGCCGCAGGCGGTCGACGGCGCGATGTCCCAGTTCATCGCTACCTTCGAGAAGCTGGGCGGCCTGATGGCCGAGCGCACCACCGACCTGCGCGACATCCGCGACCGCGTCGTTGCCCAGATCCTCGGCCAGCCCGAGCCCGGCGTGCCCACTCCTGACTACCCGAGCGTGCTGTTCGCGGACGACCTCGCCCCCGCCGACACCGCCGGCCTCGATCCAGCCGTCATCACGGCCTTGGTCACCCAGCTCGGCGGTCCGACGAGCCACACGGCGATCATCGCGCGCCAGCTCGCCATCCCCTGCATCGTCGCCGCCTCGAAGATCGCGACGATCCCGCAAGGCACGAACGTCCTGATCGACGGCACCGCCGGCACCGTGACACTCGGCGTCGACGAGGCGCAGGGCCGGCGCCTCGTCGAGGAGGACGGGCGTCGCCGCGAAACCGTGCGCTCCTGGCGCGGACCGGCGAAGACGAGCGACGGCCACGACGTGGAGCTGCTCGCCAACGTCCAAGACGGCGCCGGCGCGCGCAAGGCGGCGGGCAGCCAGGCCCGCGGCGTCGGTCTCTTCCGCACCGAGCTGTGCTTCCTCAACTCGCCCACCGAGCCGACCGTCCAGGAGCAGACGGCCATCTACGGCGAGGTCTTCGCAGCCTTCGGCGGGCGCAAGGTCGTCGTGCGCACCCTCGACGCGGGCTCGGACAAACCACTGAAGTTCGCGAAAATGGAGCACGAGGAGAACCCTGCGCTTGGCGTGCGCGGGGTGCGTATCGGCCTGCGTGACCTCGGCTTGCTGACACGTCAGCTCGACGCGATCGCCGCGGCGGGCTCAACCCGCGAGCAGGGCGCGGACTCGCAGCCCTGGGTCATGGCCCCGATGATCGCGACGGTGCCCGAGGCGGCCCGCTTCGCTGAACTGGCCCGCGAGCGCGGTATCAAGCCGGGGATCATGGTCGAGGTGCCCTCGGTCGCGCTTCTTGCGCCCGCCTTCCTTGCGCACGTCGAGTTCCTCTCGATCGGCACGAACGACCTGTCGCAGTACACGATGGCCGCCGACCGGATGTCCCCCCACCTCGCGACGCTCACCGACCCCTGGCAACCCGCCGTGCTCACCCTCATCGGCATGACGGCGCGCGCCGGCCGCGACGTCGGCAAGCCCGTGGGCGTCTGCGGTGAGGCGGCCGCCGACCCGCTCCTCGCGTGCGTGCTCATCGGGCTCGGCGTCACCTCACTGTCGATGGCCGCCCCGGCCGTGTCGGCGGTGGGCGCCCAGCTGGCCGACGTCTCCTTCGAGCAGTGCCAGCGCGCGGCCCAGGCCGCACTGGCGGCCACAGACTCGGCTGCGGCGCGCGACACGGCGCGCAAGGTGCTGCACGCTTGACCCGGCTCCCTCGCATCTGGATGCCTCGCCTCCGACCCGGGAAGGTGGGGCATCCGCGTGCCCGCCTGCCCGAAGCAGCCCTCGCCACAAGCGGATTGGGCCACGTGGGTCTTCCCAGGGCATTGTCAGGGTGCGTAGGCTGGAGGCGCCGCTCGACGCACGGGGAGAGTCGGGCATGGCAAGACATGGCCTGGCATGCAGGCCAACGGTCTCGGGGGAGATCAGGGGGGAACACATCATGATTCGACGGTTGCGCACGTCCATCGTCGGGCTCGTCGTGCTGGGGAGCACGAGCATGGCGGCTCTAGCCATGGGGGTTCCGGCCCTCGCGGTGCCACCAGACGCGGCTTCGACGGGCCTCAGTGTCGGTGCGGTGTCCGGCGGCATCGCGGCGGATGGCGAATCGGCCTCGACGCCAGCATCGCTCGCGCGCGAACGAGCCGCGGCTCGGCATGGCCTCGTCGGCGCGACCCGCTACGACTGGAAGGCCATCGCCCCCGCCAGGCTGCCCGACGGCACGTCGACCCGCTCCTTGGAGTCGAGCGTCGCCGGCATCTCGAATTCCGGTGAGGTGACGGGCAATGTCAGCCGTCCCGGCGGCTTGGACCCGACCCCGTTCATCGCGAGCGGTCAGCGCTCCCGGTGGCTGGATCAGTCGGGCCTGCCCAACGGGGCCTACGCAACGGCGATCTCGCCTGCGGGGCAGGTCGTCGGGAAGATGCGGGGGATAGACAGCTTCTACGTCTCGTGGCCCGTCCGTGGCAAGCGCACGCTGACTGCGACTCCGGAGTCCTACTACGGCCCCTACCCGGGCGCCGTGAACTCCGCCGGGACCGTCGTCGGCATTCTCGCAAGCATCAAGAACAGCAGCCTCTTCTACAGCGCTCGCGGACGGGTCACGCAGGTGAGCGCACCGAAGCAGGCAAACTTCGCGGTCAATGGCATCTCCGAGGGCGGCGTCGCGGTGGGCACGGCGGACCACCCGAGCTATCGGATGGACTTGCGCTACCCCGAAGGGGTCATTTTCACGGCCGCACGTGCCCAGCTGGTCAAGGCGGACGACACGAGCCGCGCCGAGGCGATCTCGCCGAACGGTCGGTACGTCGTGGGCCGCGTCGGCGTCACCGGGTTCGACACAGGTGGCCGAGCGGCGTGGCTCTCCACGACGCGCAAGCCCGTAATCCTCGATCGGTCGGCCGGCTTGCTGCCCCGAGATGTCAGCAACGAGGGTGTCGTCGTCGGTGCGGTCAACGGCCATGCCGCGACCTGGCAACGGGGTGCCCTGACGGATCTCAACCGACGGGTGCGCAACCTACCCTCTGGGTGGGTACTCACCGACGCCGTGGCCATCAGTCATGGCGGTGGCCTGGCCGTCGACGCCAAGAGTGCCTCCGGGACGACCGTGGCGCTCAAGCTCACGCCGCGGTGAAGGACTGGAGTTGAGGGGTCGGGCTGATCGGACCGGCCAGGGCGTGTTGGACCCCGGCGAGCCGGGCCTTACTCGTCGGCGCCGCGGCGCCGCAGAACGCAGAACTCGTTGCCCTCCGGGTCGGCGAGGACGACCCAGCCGGACTCCTCGCCGCCGCGCAGGTCGTCGACGAGCGTGGCACCCAGTTCGATGACCCGATCGACCTCCTCGTCGCGGCTGCGGTCGGTCGGGCGTAGGCAGATGTGCATGCGGTTCTTGATGCTCTTGGCCTCCGGCACCTTGAGGAAGAGCAACCATCGGCCGTCGGGTCCGAGAAGCCCGCACTCGTCGTCGCCGGGCTCGATGAGGTCCTCCGGGTCGATGACGAAGTCGTCGAGGACCTGGGCCCACCACATCGTCTGGGCGTAGGGGTCCTCGGCGTCGATGCAGAAGTTGCCGGTGTGTGAACTCATGGATCAACCGTGCCTCTTTTGGGTCGCCACGGCTAATCGATGGACGATTGCTCTGCTCCGAGCCGACATCCGCACGCCAGCGTGAGAACAGGGCGCGGTCAGCCGGTCAGTGCGATCAGGCCCACAACCCCGAGCAGGTAGAGCACGAGGACGGCGATGCTGTCGATGCCGAGCCGGGCGTGCTCCTTAGCCGGCCGGAACAGCAGGCCGGCCATGTAGACGACCGTGAGCAGGGCACCCAGGCCGGTGAGGTAGATGTCAGACGCATGCGCATTGGGCAGTACCGACTTGCCGGACACCAGGACCGCCAACAGGAACAGGACGGGCAGGAAAGCATTGCCGCCGAAGATGTCACCGAACGCCAGTTTGTAGTCCCCCGCCCTGGTGGAGGTCAGCCCGGTGCTGAGCTCGGGCAGAGAGGTCGCTGCCGCCAGGACCGTGGCGCCGAACAGGACGCCGGAGAGACCAACGTGGTCGGCGGCCGCCGTGCCGCTCTCCTCGGCGAGGGCGCCGGCAACCAGGGTCGCCAGGGCCGCGGCGGCGACGATCAACGCCGCCTTGGTGGTGCTCGTCCCCCGACGCGTGGCCTCAGCCTCCGCCGTCTGTTGAGAGTGGCCTCGTGGCGCGGCCTGGCTGTCCGGCGCCTCGCCGTTGCCCGCCCACGGCAGTCGCTTGCCGGCCCGCTGGGTCAGGACCAGGCCGGCGACCCACACGACCGCGATGACGACGACGTCAGGTGAGAGCCGGGCGAACACCAGGTCTTTGGGCAGCTGGGTGCCCATCACCACGACGGCCAGGACGGCCAGGACCACCGCCCCTTCGACGACCAGAGTCAGGCTGGCCGCCTGGTAGGTGAGCGGCCGTCGTTCGCGGACGCCCCAACCGTCCAGAGCGACCAGGACCACCGTCTGGATCGCGATCCCGCCGAGGATGTTGCTCACCGCGACGTCGAGATGGCCGCTGGCCGCCGCGCTGTAGGTGATCGCGATCTCGGGCAGGTTCGTCGCCACCGCCAGGAGGATGAGGCCGCCGAGCGCCTGGCCCAGATGCAGTCGGCTGGACAGGACGTCGGTGTAGCGCGACAGCCAGATGCCGGACGCCCAGATTGTGGCCGCGCTGGCGACAAAGATCAGCACCTCGGCCCAGAACGGCAGGCTCGGTAGCAAGTTCACCCGTTGACTTTACGGCCCTCGGTTTCCGAAATCTCACCACGACATCGGCCGATCCTTCCTCGTGGGGCCGGCGGCTTCAGACCCCGACTACGCCCTCGCTCGTGAGAAGCCGATAATCCTGTGCATGACCCACACCGATCAGCTCGCGCCCTCCACCCGCACTCGGGGCGTCCAACGGATCTGGGATCCGCGGGTGTGGGGAACGATCATCGGTGCCATTGGAGCCACGGTGTTCGTGATGGTGAGCCGTGGCGTGCTGCCCGGCCCCTGGCCCCTGGTGGCGGTGGCCGTCTGGGCGCTGGCGCTGCTGGCCTACGTGGCCTTCGTTTTCGTTGTGCCGCGCACCTTTGGGGAGATCCACATGGTCGGCGCCAAGGGGGGATTCGTCTACCTGGGCAGCGTCGCGGGGATGCTGGCGCTGATCCGCCTGGGCACCATGGTGCTCGACAACGCAGGCAAGACCGAACTGCGACCAGCCTTGATCGTGGTGGCTGTCGGGTTGCACTTCCTGCCGTTCGCTGCGGCCTTTCACACCCCCATGTTCAGGCTTCTGGGAGCGATCATGGCGGTGTTGGGCTCGCTGGGGTTGGCGCTGGGTTGGGGGTGGGACGCACGAGCCGCGGCAGCCATGGCCGTGGCGAGCGGCATCGTCATGCTCGCCGTCATTGCAGGCGACGCCGCGCGCGGCACGCCGATCACACGCTCGAGTGACATGGCAGGAGCCGATACCGCTGGCAAGTGAGTAGTCGATCCCGATGGGTGGACGCCGCAGCGGCTCGTGCAACGCCGCTGGCAATC
>JAUNUZ010000169.1 GCA_030537915.1 Micrococcales bacterium | reverse complement strand
GGCCGACTCGTCGTGCCGGAGGTGAAATAGAGAAGAAGTGGGTCCTCTGCCCGTGTCACGACCTCGCAAGCCGGTGCCTCGTCACGCTCCTGCGCGGTGCGGATGTCCAGGAAGCCCTGCGCGGGGCCGACCGACAAGAGCTTGACCTGGGGGGCGTCCCGCTGAGCCCAGTAGAGCTTGCCGGCGTCGGCCGCACCGACGATGATCCCGCGGGCATTGCTGCGAGTGATGCGTTCTGCCAGGTCCGAGGCGCCCAGCGCAGTCGTGGTCGGCGCGATGACGGCGCCGATCTTCATGATCGCGAGCATCGCGTCCCACAGCTCGACCTGGTTGCCGAGCATCAGCAGCACCGCGTCGCCCTTGCCCAAGCCCTGCTCGCGCAGCCAAGCCGCGAGCTTGTCCGAGCGAATCCGCATCTGCTCGAAGGTGTGCTTCTCCTGCCGCCCGTCCTCCTCGACGATCCACAGGGCAGTGTCGGCATTGCCGCGCGCCAACTCATCGAACCAGTCGATGGCCCAGTTGAAGTAGTCCCCGACATCGGGCCATTCGAAGGCAGCGACAGCTGCGTCGTAGTCTTCGCGATGCGCCAGCAGGACGTCTCGGGCGGCGGAATAGGCCTCGTGCGCGTTGCTCATCCCCACGGTCTACCAGGTGGGTCCGCTGCGATCAGTCTGTTTCGGGTGAGGAATCGAGCCGGCAGGACTACAGACCGGGCAGTAGCGTGATGACTAACGCGATGAGCGGGATCGACACGAAGGTGCTCAGCGCGACGGCGCTGGCCGCCGTCCTCGGGTCGTCGCTGAACTCGCGGGCGAGCATGTAGGCGTTGACCGCCGTCGGCATCGCGCAGGCCAGGACCAGGCTCTGAAGTGTCAGCCCCGACAGCCCGAACGCGTGCCCGACGAGGAGCGCCGCCAAAGGTACGACCACGACGCGCAGTCCCACGGACACCAGCACCGGTCGGGTCAGATGGACCTTGAGGTTCTGCCCGAGCTGGAGCCCCAGACAGAGCAGGACCAGCGGCACGGCGGCGTCTGCGAGGAGCTGGATCGAGCTCATGAGCGGCGCCGGCGTGCTCGCGCCGGAGCCGCGCATGACCAACGCCGCCACGAGTGCCCACGTCACGGGCAGCAGGAGGACCCTCTTGATCCCGCCCATGAGTCCGTCTCGGGCACCCAGAAGCGCTGGTCCGATCGTGAACATCACCAGGAGCGAGGCGATGAAGATGACGAGCGCCTGATCCAGGCCCTGCTTGCCGAGCGCCAGGAGTGCGATCGGCAACCCGAAGTTGCCATTGTTCCCGATGATCGTGCACCCGACGACGATGCGGCGCGTGCCGTGGGGCTCGCCGGTGACCGGTGGTCCCGAACCCGAACCCGCAGCTGAGCCGACGCTGACCTTGCTGGGCGCCGGGGTCAGCAGATGGGCCGCAGCCACCGCGACGACCGCCGCGAGCGTCATCGCCGCAAGGTAGGCGCCCGTCAGCATCAAACTGTCCCGAGCCGACACCTTCGTGGTGACGACCGTGGCGTAGGCCAGCGCCGGGGTGAACCCGTAGAGGCTCACCTTGTTGACGCTGTCGATGTCGATCGGGAAGAGGCGAGCCAGCACGAAGCCGACGCAGGCTACCAGGACGACGGGCAAGATGACGTTGACCAGGGCGCCGAGCACGACGGGCAGCTTACGTGGCAGTCATCGCCCTGGTCAGCCCTGCGGCGCGCCGACGAGGACGCCTTCCTGGCGGGGATCGATGACTATCGGTAGTTGATGAACTGCAGGGCCACATCGAGGTCGGCGCCCTTGAGTAGCTGCTGCACCGCTTGCAGGTCGTCCCGGCTCTTGCTGGTCACGCGCAACTCGTCACCGGTGATCGTCGGCTTGACGGTCTTGCCGAAGTCGTCGCGGATCAGCTTGGAGATCTTCTTCGCGTTCTCCTGGGTGATGCCGTCCCGCAGGGCGGCCTCGAGGCGGTACTCCTTGCCGGACGCCTTGGGCGCCGGGCCGTCGTCGCCCATGTCCAGAGTCTTGAGCGACACGCCTCGCCTGACGAGCTTGGTCTGGAAGACGTCGAGGACGGCGAGCACGCGTTCCGCGCTGTTCGCCTTCATGAGGACCATGTCGCCGCTCCAGTCGATCGAGGCGCCTACGCCCTTGAAGTCGTAGCGTTGCGAGACCTCCTTGGCCGCCTGGTTGAGGGCGTTGGACACCTCCTGCTTGTCGACCTTGCTGACGATGTCGAACGAGCTGTCGGCCATGGTTCTCCTTTGCTGGATCGTGGTGAGGTTGGCTGGTCGCAGGTCCGGGACCGCCCTGCATGAGAGCGCTCGAGGTAGTGATTGGACGTGACCCGGGGTCAGGTTGCTATCCTTCCAGACGCACCAGGCAGGTTGCCCGAGCGGCCAATGGGAGCGGACTGTAAATCCGTCGCGAAAGCTTCGAAGGTTCGAATCCTTCACCTGCCACCACGTGCCCCCACCGAAGCCCCCGGCCTGCCCGCCGGGGGCTTCGGCGTGCCCCTGCGTGATCGGCCCCGAGCGAGCAGGACGCTATGCCGCAGTTAGCTCACTTGCCAGCTGATCGAGCATCTCCCGCGAGTGCACCAGCGAGGGGCCGTACCAGGTGAGCAGGCGCCCGTCGACGAGGCGGGTGGGCGTGCGGGCGAAGGCCTCGGGGCCGTCGCTCGCGGTGAAAGCGTAGGGCTCGTCGGGCAGCAGCATGAGATCGGCGCCGGCCTCGTCGATCGCCTCGACTTCGACGTGCGGGTAACGGCCGTCCGCGCCGCCGAACACGTTGCCCAGGCCGGCCCGCAGCAGCAGGTCACCGGTGAAGGTCGAGCGGCCCACGACCATCCACGGGTCCCGCCAGATCGGGACGGCGACGCATCCGCGGGTTCTCGGGACCGGGGCCTGCCACGCCCGCCGAACCCGTTCGAGCCAGAGCGGAACCGGCACGCCCAGGGCTTGCGTGACGAGGCGCTCCATCGATGCGAGAGCCTGTGGGACCGACTCGATGTCGGTGACCCACACGGCGATGCCCGCCTCGCGCAACCTGCGGACGTCTAGCTCGCGGTTCTCCTCCTTGTTGGCGACGACGAGATCCGGTGCAAGTGCCTCGATGGCGTGGCGGTCGGGGTTCTTCGTGCCACGCACCCGTGCCACGGCCAGATCGGCCGGATGGGTGCACCAGTCGGTGGCGCCCACAAGCACGTCGAGGGCCGTGGCGGCGATCGCTTCGGTGAGCGAGGGTACGAGGCTGACGACGCGACGAGCCGGGCCCGTCAGCGGGACCGGGGAGCCCAGGTCGTCGCGCAGGTCAGCTTGGGAGATCTGCGTCATCGACGTGGCCATCCCCGACTTCTAGCACAGCCGACGCGGCGTGGTTGCATGCTCACAGACTTTCCCCCGGCGCCGGCAGGACGGCAGCTCAGGTCTGATCCGCCCCCCGAATGCCGAGTCGCAGCCACGACTGGCGTGACATGATCGTGACCTTGGTGCGGGCCGGGTTTCGTGCTCTGCCGACGCTGGAGGTTCCGTCGCACCGCCGCTGAGCTCACTGAGATTCCCCAGGAGGATGCGTGCCTGAGAGCACCGCGGAGATCGTCGTCACCCGGGTCGGTGCACGGCTCGACGTTCTCCTGAACCGCCCGTCGCGCCACAACAGCTTCACGCCCGGCATGTACGCCAAGCTCACGGAACTGTTCACCGGCCTCGCCGACGACGAGGAGGTGCGGGCCGTGGTGCTTCGCGGCGCCGGGGGAGCGGCGTTCGCGGCGGGGAACGACATCTCGGGCTTCGTCGGCATGTCCGGGCATGACGCGACCACCCACTACGAGGACATGGTCGCCTCGATGCTGCGCGCGCTGGCAGCGCTGCCGCAGGTGAGCGTCGCCGCCGTCGAAGGGATCTGTGTCGGTGGGGGACTGGCGGTCGCGACCCACTGCGACGTGCGGATCGCCACGACCGACGCGCGCTTCGGATACCCCATCGCGCGCACGCTCGGCAACGCGTTGAGCCAGGAGGTGACCCTGCGCTGCGTCCACGTCTTCGGCGAATCGATGACTCGGCACATGCTGCTCACCTCGCGGCTCGTCGACGCACGCCGGGCCTACGAGCTGGGTGCGGTGGCCGAGCTGGCGTCGAGTGCGGCGGAGCTGGATGCCCAACTCGACGAGCTTGTTGCCGGGATCGAGCGTGCGGCGCCGATGACGGTGCAGGTCACCAAGCATCAGCTCGCCGCCATCACCGGTCTGGACGCGCTCGGCGGGCGTGGCGGCGGGTCCGCCGATCTGGCGGAGGCCGACCTCATGCGCGCCGTCTACGACTCCGCAGGCTTCCGCGAGGGGGTGCGGGCCTTCCTCGCCAAGGAGCGGCCCGCGTTCCCATCGCAGCGTTTGGAGCTGTCCTGACGAGCTATTCGCGACCGGCGGCCGGCAAGCCCTAGCTACTCGCGGGTAGCTTTAGTGGGTGGTCGGCCGCCTGGGTGACGCGGCGGTGCGGATGAGCCGATGCCAAGCTGAAAGGGGTAGACGATGAAGCTGGGCCTGTCCTTGGGCTACTGGGGGGCTCGCCCGCCGCAGGGGGTGGACGAACTCGTCCGAGACGCGGTGGCCTGCGGCTATGAATCGATCTGGACCTCGGAAGCCTACGGATCGGACGCCCTCACGCCACTGACCTGGCACGGCGCGCGCACACCGGGTGTCCGCCTCGGAACAGCAGTCGTGCAGATGTCGGCCCGCACCCCGACCGCCACGGCAATGGCGGCGCTTACCCTCGATCACCTGTCCGGTGGACGGTTCGTGCTCGGTATCGGCGCCTCCGGGCCGCAGGTCGTCGAGGGTTGGTACGGCCAGCCCTATCCCCGGCCGCTCGCGCGCACCCGTGAGTACGTGGCCATCCTGCGGCAGGCCCTGGCCCGCGAGGATGTCGAGTTCGACGGCGCCCACTACCAAATCCCGTTCCGGGGCGGCGCCGGGCTCGGCAAGCCGCTGCACGCCACCGTGCACCCGTTGCGTCGCGATCTGCCGATCCTCCTGGCCGCCGAGGGGCCGAAGAATGTCGCGCTCGCGGCTGAGATCGCCGACGGTTGGATCCCACTCTTCTATGCCCCAGATGACGACACCCTCTACCGCGAACGACTGGCGGCCGGCTTCGCCGCGCGACCGGCAAGTGATACGCGGGACCCTGGCGCCTTCGAGGTGGCCTGCCCCGTGCAGGTTGTCATCGATGACGACGTCGAAGCGGCCGCCGACCGGCTGCGCCCGATGATCGCCCTCTATGTCGGCGGGATGGGCGCCAAGGGCGCGAACTTCCACCACGAGGCCATCGCGCGGCTGGGCTTCGAAGCAGAGTGCGCCGCGATCCAGGACGCCTTCCTGGCGGGGCGACGGCACGAGGCCATCGCGGCCGTGTCCACGGCCATGGTCGACAAGATCGCGCTCGTCGGACCCCGCGAGCGAGTCCGCGACCGGCTGGGCGCCTGGCACGGATCCCTGGTCACGACGATGCTCGTCAGCGGGGCGCCGACGGCCCTGCGCGCCCTCGCCGATCTGGTCTGATAGATATACCCCGGATCGGGACACTCCCGTGACGCCCAAGGGGCACGGACTCTCCTAGAGTGCCGAGTATGACTGACGCCTCAAACCCGCGATTGCGGCTCGACAACGGTGACGAGCTGCCCATCAAGGTCCGCGGATACCAACTGCTTGGTCGACCGATGCTCAACCGCGGGACGGCGTTCACCTATGACGAACGCAAGGCTCTGGGGCTGACCGGTCTGTTGC
>JAUNUZ010000168.1 GCA_030537915.1 Micrococcales bacterium | reverse complement strand
ACCGTGATCCGGATCCGCAGCCCGACCCGCACCCGCGTCGGCACCACCATCAGCACCGTGATCCGGATCCGCAGCCGCGTCGCGCCCGGATGCCTGCTGGTCTTCGTCGTCGGAAAGGGGAGGATTTGTCATGTCAGGACTCCTTCGCAAGTGAAGGGGAGGACGACCGGCCCCAGACGGCGACCGACCGGCGCATGCGCGCACGCCCTTCATACCGTGCGGACCGCGCTAACGCACCCGGGGAGACCCGGGGGATCGAATTGTCAGCTCTTGAGGTCGGGGAACCAGATGCCGATCTCGCGCTCGGCCGACTCAGTCGAGTCCGAGCCATGCACGATGTTCTCCTGCGGGCCCTGACCCCAGTCGCGGCCGAGGTCGCCGCGGATCGTGCCCGGCAGTGCCTTCGTGGCGTCGGTTGCGCCGGCAAGGGCGCGGAAGCCCTCGATGCAGCGATCGCCCTCGATGACGACAGCCGCCACCGGGCCTGAGGACATGAACTCCACGAGCGAGTCGTAGAACGGCTTGCCCTGATGCTCGACGTAATGCGCCGCGAGCTGGTCCCGAGTCGGCGTCACCAGGCCCAGTGCCACGAGGACATAACCCTTGGCCTCGATGCGCCGTAGGACTTCACCAACGAGTCCGCGGGCGAAACCATCGGGCTTGACGAGTACCAAAGAGCGTTCGGTCATGCTCAGCACCCTACTGTGTGGGCGCCTCGTCGTCGGGGTGCGCCGGGCCGGCACGTTCGGCATAGCGTTCGCTCAGGTCGTCCATCTTGCGTCCCTGGACCAGCGCCACCATCCACAGACCGCCGAAGATCAGCGCAACCACGATCATCGGGCGCAGCACCAGAGCGCAGGCCAGTGTCGCGAGTTGCACGAGCCACCCGAAGGCGATGCCTGCCCGCGTCCGCACGAGGCCGGCCGCCAGAACGCACGCCACGGTCAACCCCAACCCCACCCAGAAGTAGCGCGCGGCCAGCGACGGATCGCCCACCCGAACCAACGCCCACGCCCCCAAAGCCGCCAGGAAGAGCACCGGGGCCTGACCAGCGAGCACGACCGTGCCCAGGCGTCGTGTCATCCGCCGGGGAGCTGGGAATACGCCGCTCATGCTGCCCCCAGCAGGGCGCGCACCTCAGCCGCGACGAAGACCGAGCCGGTCGCTATGACGCCACCCCCCACTCCGCCTTCGGTGTCCGCCAGCTCGGCGGCCCGATCGAGAGCGTCGGGCAGCGAAGCCACGACGTGGACCCGGTCATCGCTGAAATACTCGCGCGCCAGGGCGCCGAGGCGCTCCGGGTCCATGGCCCGCATCGAGGTGGTGCGCGTGATGACGATCTCATCGAGCACCGGCTCGAGCTGCACGAGCATCCCCTCGACGTCCTTGTCCGCCATGCACGCGAAGAGTCCGATCGTCCGGGTGAAGACGAACGCGTCCTCTAGCGCCGCGACGAGGGAGGCGACGCCCGCGGGGTTGTGGGCGGCGTCCACGAGGACGGTCGGGCTGCGTCGCACGATCTCGAGCCGGCCGGGTGATGTCACAGCCGCGAAGGCGGCTCGCACGACGTCGATGTCGAGCGGCTGCTGGCCGCCCCCGATGAACGCCTCGACCGCGGCGAGCGCGACGAGCGCGTTGTGCGCCTGGTGCTCACCGTGCAGGGCCAGGAACAGGTCTGGATAGTCCCCCGCCAGGCCACGCAACGTGAGCACCTGCCCGCCGACCGCGATGTCTCGGGTCAGCACCGCGATTTCCGCCGAGTCGACGGCTGGGCCCTGAGCGGCTCTGGTGGAATCCTCGCGATCACCGGCGCCCCCGTCGGTGCCGTCGTCGACCGAGCCGATGTCGACGACGAGCGAGACACCGAGCTCACCGGAGCGCTCCCTGAGCACCTCGAGGACGACCGGCTCCTGGGCCGCGCTCACCACGATGGCCTCGGGCTTGATGATGCCCGCCTTCTCACCGGCGATGAGCTCGACCTCGGAGCCTAGATAGCGGGCGTGGTCGACGGCGATCGGCGCGATGACAGCGACCGATCCGTTGGCGACATTCGTTGCGTCCCAGGTGCCGCCGAGCCCGACCTCGACAACGGCCACGTCGACGGGAGCGTCCGCGAAGATTGCGTAGCCGAGTGCGACGAGGATCTCGAAGAACGACAGTCGCCCCAGACCTGACTCGAGGCAGCGCGCCTCGACGATGGCGAGCAGCGGCGCCAGGTCGTCATAGGCCGCAATAAAACGTTCCGCCTCCACGGGCTCACCTGAGAGGACGATGCGCTCGCGGATGTCGTGCAGGTGCGGCGAGGTGAAGCGGCCGGTGCGCAGTCCGAGCTCCATGAGCAGCCGCTCGATCATCCGCGTCGTACTCGTCTTGCCGTTGGTCCCCGTGACGTGGATGACGGGGTAGGCCAGCTGTGGATCACCGAGCACTTCGACGAGCGCGCGCACGCGGGCCAGGGTCGGGTCGATGTCGTGCTCGGGGGCACGAACCACGATCTCCTGCTCCACCTCGCGCAAGCGCTTGCGCACCTCGATGTTCATCGGCGGGGTCGTCATCGCGGAGCACGCCGCAGCACGATGGATCCGATCGCGGGATCGCGTCGCATCCAGACGAGGTCGGGCATGTCGTGTTGTTCCTCTCGGTGATCCTCGACGAAGCCGTAGGCGCGAGAGAAATCCCCGGCCGCCCGATTGCCGTCGGGGAAGGACATGTGGATGGGCTGGTCGCCGATCCGGCTGAACACGGCCCGCAGCAGCATCCCGCCGATCCCGTGACGCTGCCACTGTGGCAGAACGTAGAGCTTCCAGATCACCTGGGCGCCCTGGTGCCCACCGTAGGCCGCCATGCCGACGATCTGGGGCTTTCCGTTCTCGTCCAGGTGGTCCAGCGACTCGGCCACGACCGTCCTCCCGGCGCGGATGGCCGGGATCGTCGCTTCGCTGGTCCACCACTTGGCGAGGAAGAGCTCCACGAGGTCTGGGTCGTAGAACTCACCGTGGGTGATCGGCCACGTCGCCCGACCGACGGCCACCACCCCTTCGAGGTCGTTGCCGTCGGCAAGGCGAACCTGGATCCCACCCCTCGGGGCTGGCTGCGAGGTCTCGCGCCCGACGACCGCCTTCGCGTCATTGGACTCCGGCCTCTCGTGCGCCGCAGCGAATCCGGTGTTTGAATCTCCCGGGTCAGGCGGCAATGACGGGGTGGGCGCGGTCACTTCTTGCTCACCAACACCCGGATCGGTCGCCCGTCGCCGACCGTCGAGCTCATTCCGAGATGCTCGGGGAGGGCGCCGATGTCGGCCGCGGCCCCGAACTGGATGGCCAGCGTCTCGGCCGTGATGAGCCGTTCGTGCGCCAGACAGGCCCGCCACACCTCTTCATCACCGAGGATCGTCAGCCCGATCCGGTCCGAGACGTCGAACCCGGCCTCCTTGCGGGCTTGCTGTACAGCGCGGATGACGTCGCGGGCCAGCCCCTCCTGGGCGAGCTCGGGCGTCACCGCGGTCTCGAGGACGACGAAGCCGCCTCCCGGCAGCATCGCGGTCGCATGCCCGTGCGAGCCGCTGTCCGAGACGACTGCCTCCAGCGTGAACTCACCGTCGAGCAGGGCCAGCCCGCCCGAGGTCACACTTCCATCGGGCCCGACGGACCAGTCGCCGCTCTTGCTGCCCTTGATGGCGATCTGTACCTGTTTGCCGAGGCGGGGACCGGCGGCGCGGGCATTGACCGAGAGCTTCTGGGAGACGCCGAACTCGGCCTCGCTGGCCCCGCAGAGTTCGACGAGCGCGACCTGCCGCAGGTTGAGCTCGTCGGCGATGATCCCCGTGAAGTCGAGCAGGCCATCGGACTGCTCGGTCACGACGGTCAGCCGGGCCAACGGCAGCCGGACACGCAGGTTGTTGGCCTTGCGCAGGCTCGAGCCGATCGAGCAGATCTCGCGCGCCCGGTCCATGCGTCGCACGAGGTCGCGGTCCGCGGGCAGGTCCTCGGCCACGGGCCAGTCGGTCAGGTGCACGGATCGGCCCCCGGTGAGGCCACGCCATACCTCCTCGGTCGTCAGCGGCAGAAGTGGCGCGGCGACCCGGCAGAGCACCTCCAGGGTCGTGTAGAGGGTGTCGAAGGCGTCGCTGACCGACTCGTTCGCAAGATCACCGGTGTCCCAGAAGCGGTCCCGGCTGCGGCGGACATACCAGTTGGTCAGCACGTCGAAGAAGGCGCGGATCTGATCGCAGGCGGCGGCGACGTCGTACGCGTCGAGATCCGTCGTCACCTCCTCCACGAGCTCACGCAGCTTGGCCAGCAGATAGCGATCAAGCACGTCCGCAGAGCCGGTCGACCACTTCGCGTCGTACCCGTCGCTCATCGGCCCCTGGTCGGCCGCGTTGGCGTAGAGGGTGAAGAAGTACCACGTGCTCCACAGCGGCAGCAGCGCCTGGCGGACACCCTCGCGGATGCCCTGTTCGGTGACGACGAGGTTGCCTCCGCGCAGGATGGGTGAGCTCATCAGGAACCAGCGCATGGCGTCGGCGCCGTCGCGGTCGAAGACCTCACGCACGTCGGGGTAGTTGCGCCGCGACTTGGACATCTTCTGCCCGTCGTTGCCGAGCACGATGCCGTGGCTCAGACAGGCCCGGAAGGCCGGCCGATCGAAGAGCGCCGTCGCCAGGATGTGCAGCGTGTAGAACCAGCCACGCGTCTGGCCGATGTACTCGACGATGAAGTCGCCGGGGAAGTGGTGCTCGAACCACTCGGCGTTCTCGAACGGATAGTGCACCTGCGCGAAACTCATCGAGCCGGAGTCGAACCACACGTCCAGGACGTCCTCGACGCGACGCATCACCGATTGGCCGGTCGGGTCGCCGGGGTTGGGGCGGGTGAGGTGATCGATGAACGGTCGGTGCAGGTCGGGCTCTCCGGCGGCGTTCTTGGGGATCGTGCCGAAGTCGGCCTCCAACTGCTCGAAAGAGCCGTAGACGTCGATTCGCGGGTAACGCGGGTCGTCGGACTGCCACACCGGGATCGGACTGCCCCAGAACCGATTTCGTGAGATCGACCAGTCGCGGGCGTTCTCCAACCATTTGCCGAACTGGCCGTACTTGACGTGCTCAGGCACCCAGTCGATCTCCTGGTTGAGTTCGACCATCCGGTCCTTGAGTTTCGTCACCTCGACGAACCAGCTGCTCACCGCCATGTAGATGAGGGGCTGCCGGCAGCGCCAGCAGTGCGGGTAGGAGTGGTCGTAAGTCTCGCGCCGCAGCAGCACGGTGCCCGGCGTGCTGGAGCCGACCTCGGCCTGGCCACCCGCGCCGTCGACATACGTGCGTCCCTTGAGGTGATCGATGATGACAGCGTTCGCATCGAAGACGTGCATGCCCTCGTAGTCGACGACGGGGAAGATGAAGCGCCCGTCGGCCCCGACGGGTACGACCGTCTCGACCCCGGCCGCGTCGAGCACGGCCTTGTCGTCTTCACCGAAGCCGGGCGACATGTGCACGATGCCCGTGCCGTCCTCGGTCGTGACGAAGTCGGCTGCCAGCACCCGGTGGGCGTGGGGCTTGTCGGCGTAGTAGGAGAACGGCGGGGTGTAGGTCCGCCCGACGAGCTCGGCGCCGGTGAGCCGCTCGACGATGCGTTCCCCGACGTCGGCCTTGGCGTCCCCGAACAGGTCCTTGGCGTAGGAGCTCAGGCGGGGCTCGGCGATGAGAAAGCGCTCGGTCTTGCCCGAGGCGTCGGACTCGACGACGACATAGCTGACGTCGGGGTGCACGGCGATGCCCATGTTCGACGGCAGCGTCCACGGGGTCGTG
>JAUNUZ010000167.1 GCA_030537915.1 Micrococcales bacterium | reverse complement strand
TCGACGTGGAGCACGCGCAGGCGCTGCTCGGGCACCTTGTCGAGGCCGCCCGGACCGCGTCCTGGGTCGTGCTCTCCGGCTCGCTGCCGCCCGGCGCCCCCGCGGATTGGTATGTCGTGCTCCTGGAGGCGCTGGCTCCGCTGCGCGCCCGGATCGCCGTCGACACCTCCGACGACCCGCTGCGGCACGTCGCGGCCGGGCTAAGGCGGGTCACCCCTGAACTGCTCAAACCGAACTCGCAGGAGCTCGCCCAGCTCACCGGGGCGCGCGCCGAGCATCTCGAGGCGGCCGCGGCGGCCGGCGACCCGCAGCCGTGCGTTCAGGCGGCGCGGCAACTCATCGACCGCGGAGTGGGCGCGGTTCTGGCCACGCTCGGCGGGGCCGGTGCCGTGCTGGTCGAGGCGGGTGGCGCGTGGTATGCCACCCCTGCCCCGATCACCCTGCGCAGCACCGTCGGGGCAGGCGACTCCTCGGTGGCGGGCTACGTGTTGGCGGATGTCGACGGTCTCGACGCGCCCGGTCGACTCGCGCGAGCGGTCGCCTACGGTTCGGCCGCAGCCTCGATGGCCGGTAGCAGCCTGCCCGCGCCCGACCAGACCGACCCCCAGGCCGTCACGATCACCCGGGTCGGCTGAGCTTCCCGCGCCACCCGCGCGCACTGTTCAGGTGCGCGACCTGACACGCCCAATCCACATCCCGCGGCAGCGCCGCCCTCCCAGAAAGCAGGCACTCCATGAGCGAGCGCGCTCCCGATAGTCCCCTCATCGAGCCCGATCTTGTTGCGCTCGATGTCGACCTCGGCTCCACCAAGGAGGAGGTCATCGCCGGACTCGCCCGCATCGTCGGGGCGACCGGCCGCGCCGAAGCCGACGGCTTGCTGCGTGATGCGATGGAGCGCGAGGGCAAGTCGCCGACCGGGATGCCGGGCGGCTTCGCGATCCCACACTGCCGCTCCGCGGCCGTCGGCACTGGTTCACTCGGCTTCGCGCGCCTGTCGAACCCGGTCGACTTCGGTGCCAAGGACGGCCCTGCCGACATCGTCTTCCTCATCGCCGCGGCGCAGGGCGGTGGCGCCGATCACATGAAGCTGCTCACCAAACTCGCCCGGGCCCTGGTGAAGAAGGATTTCCTCGTCTCCCTGCGGGCCGCGAGTAGCCGCGCGGAGATCGTCGAGCTCGTCGGCAACGTCGTCCAGCCGCCGCCGAAGGCGCAGACGGCCAAGGTCGAGGCGCCGCAGGCCGGCGTGGCCGGCCTTCCTGGCGCCGGCGCGACGACCGCTCCGGCCGACGCCGCGACTCCCGGCGCCCCGGCAGCCACGCCGTCCGAGCGCAAGCGCAGTGTCGTGGCGATCACGGCGTGCCCCACCGGCATCGCGCACACCTACATGGCGGCGGACTATCTCGTCGCGGCCGGTGATGAGCTCGGCGTTACCGTGCACATCGAGCCGCAGGGCTCGTCGGCGACGACGCCGGTCACGCCCGAGCAGATCGCGGAGGCGGACGCGGCGATCTTTGCCACCGACGTGGGCGTGAAGGGCCGTGAGCGCTTCGCCGGCAAGCCGGTCATCGAGTCCGGCGTCAAGCGGGCCATCAACGAGCCGGCCGTCATGATCAAGGAGGCCCTCGCGGTCGCCGACGACCCGAACGGTCGCCGCGTCGCCGCAGGCTCGGGCGCCGGTGCCGCCAGCGGCGCCGGAGCGGGTGCGGGTGGCGGGCTGAGCTTCGGCCAGCGCCTCAAGCAGGTGCTGCTCACCGGGGTGAGCTATATGATCCCCTTCGTCGCCGCGGGCGGTCTGCTCATCGCGCTGGCGTTCGCGGTCGGCGGCTACCAGATCGTCGACGTCTCCAAGGACACGGTGCTGCAGCACAGCCTGTGGAACCTGCCCGACGCCTTCGGTGGTCGCGCGCCTCTCCTGGTCTACCTCGGGTCGGTGCTGCACCAGCTCGGGGCCGCCGCCTTCGCATTCCTCGTCCCGGCCCTGGCCGGTTACATCGCCTTCGGCATCGCGGACCGCCCGGGCATCGCACCCGGCTTCACCGCCGGTGCGGTCGCGGTCTTGGTCGGGGCGGGCTTCATCGGGGGTTTGCTCGGTGGTCTCGCCGCCGGTGTCGTCGCGTTGTGGATCGCGAGCTTCCAGGTGCCCCGCTGGCTGCGCGGACTCATGCCGGTGGTCATCATCCCCCTCGTCGCATCGCTCGCTGCAGGTGGACTTCTGATGATCTTCGGCCTGCCGCTGAAGTCGCTCACCGTGGGCCTGCAGGACTGGCTGTCGGGGATGTCCGGATCCTCGGCGGTTCTGCTCGGCGTCATCCTCGGCCTCATGATGTGCTTCGACCTTGGCGGACCGGTGAACAAGGCCGCCTATGCCTTCGCGGCGGCGGGTCTGAACCAGAACGACCCAGCGACTCTGCGCATCATGGCCGCGGTCATGGCGGCCGGCATGGTGCCGCCGATCGCGATGGCGATGGCGACGATCATCCGCAGGAAGCTCTTCACCGACGCTGAGCGCGAGAACGGCGTCGCGGCGTGGCTGCTCGGCGCGTCCTTCATCACCGAGGGAGCGATCCCCTTCGCCGCTGCGGACCCGCTGCGCGTCATCCCCTCGATGATGGTCGGCGGCGCAGTGACGGGGGCGCTGTCGATGGCCGTCGGCGCAACGTCACGCGCACCCCATGGAGGCGTCTTCGTCTTCTTCGCGATCGGCGGATTCCTGATGTGGGTCGCCGCGATCCTCATCGGCTCGGCCGTCGCCTGCACCCTCGTCGTGATCGCCAAGAGCGCGGGGGCTAAGCGACCCGACAGTGCCACTAGGGTCGAGGACGAGTCGGACCGCCAGGCCGTCACCGCCGCGACCGGCGGCGCGCCCGCGGTCTGACCGCCCGCCCCACCACCCACCCAGAATTGAGTAGAAGAGAGGCATCCCATGGCCAGCAAGACCGTCGTCGTCGGCTCCACCGTCGGCCTGCACGCCCGCCCCGCTGCGATCATCGCCGAGGCCGCCGAGAAGTACGACGATGAGATCACCCTCGCCGTCGAGGGCGGAGACGACGACGAGCCGGTGGACGCCGCGTCGTCGCTCATGATCATGACCCTGGGTGCCGAGCACGGCGCCCGTGTCATCGTCGAGTCCGAGAACGCTGCCGCGGTCGAGGAGATCGCGGCCCTGGTGGAGAAGGACCTCGACGCCTGACCCGTTTGCCTCGTCGCAAGGCGGATGCGTGCATCGACCTCCAGTGCTGGCGCCCTGGAACTCGGCTGCAGCATCGGCCTTCGACGGTTTTCTATGGACTTGCGGATCGATGCCGCCACACCGTTATCGAGAAGTCGCTGGTTCGCAATCTCAGGGCACTACAATTGAGGTGCGGCATGTTCATCTGCCGCACTCGGGTGGTGGACCCGAGCAGATTCTGTGGCTGGGCAGGTGGGTGTGTTGGGGATTCGAGGGCAGTCAGTTCTGGAGCACTCGAGGAGCATGAAACGGGGCATCAGAGGTGGACGGGCGCGAGCCCGGGCGTCAGCACGTCGGAACAGGCGGGCGTGGCAGATCGCCATCTTCGTGACTCTGCCCGGCGTGGTGCTTGGGACAGGCACGGTGGCCGGAGCCTATGGGCTCGGCATCGTGGGTAAGAGCGAGGTCCAGTGTGCGCCGATCGTCGTGCGAGCGCCCGCGCGATCCTCCTTCGACGTGCGCGTCTTCAACGCCTCCGGGGTCGACAGGGTGGCCGCGCAGGCCGCCAAGGAGCTCGGCAAGCGCGGCTTCAAAATCACTGAGACCTCGGGCGTCCCGGAGGGTCACCTCCAGTCCGGGGTCGAGATCGCCCACGGCCGTGCGGGACTCGACGGCGCGTTACTCCTGGCAAAACAACTGCCGGATGTGCGGCTGGCGAACGACGGGCGTAAGGGCACGTCGGTGTCGTTCGTCATCGGGGGCGACTTCACCGGGCTGACAACCGTCCCGCCGCCGCCACCACCGCGCGCGACTCAGGTGCGGGTCAACGTCTACAACGCGACCTACCGCTCGGGGCTCGCCGCTCAAGTCGCCACCGAGCTCGGCACCCGAGGCTTCCGCGAGGGGAAGTCCGGCAACGACCCGCAGAGCAGCTTCCTGCCCGAGGACAGCGCGGTCATCCGATACGGCGAGGACGCCCAGGCCGAAGCGAAGCTGCTGGCCGAGCACGTCCCCGGCGCGGTCCTGACGAACGTCACCCGTGCGGACAAGACCCTCGACCTCGTCCTGGGCAACCACTACGAGGCGCTGACGCCTGCGGCGCAGATTCCGGTGCCCCCGGTCGAGAAGCCGGCCCCGCCCGAGACCGTCGCGCGCCCCTGCACGAATTGATGCGCATGCGTCCGTGGTAAGCCTCGGGGGTGCACACGAGCGATGAGAGTCCGGTAGGCCCGGCCTGGGCGGGACAGAACTGATGGGCGCTGCCGATCCGATCGCTCCGCTGGCGGGGGTCGCGGTCCTAGAGCTCGGCAACTACATTGCCGCGCCCACGGCCGGGCGGTTGCTCGCGGACCTCGGGGCCGACGTGGTCAAGGTGGAGCGTCCCGGCCGCGGCGACGAACGGCGCGGCTGGCGCCTACACGGCGGGGACACGTCGATGCTCTTCCGCACGATCAACCGCAACAAACGCTCGATCGTCATGGATCTGCGCAGCGACCTCGCCCGCGAGACTCTGCTGGCGATGCTGCCGCGCATCGACGTCGTCATCGAGAACTTCCGGCCCGGCACGCTCGAAACCTGGGGCCTGGGCCCGCAGGTCCTCGACGCGGTCAACCCTGGGATTGTCCTGGCGCGAGTCTCCGCGTTCGGGCAGACCGGGCCGATGGCGGGGCGGCCCGGTTTCGCGGCAGTGGCAGAGGCATTCGGCGGGTTCCGCGAGCTCGTCGGCGACCCCGACCGCGCCCCCGTGCGGGTCGGGGTGTCGATCGGCGACACGATCGCGGGCATCTACGCCGCCTTCGGGGTCGTCATGTCGCTCTACGAGCAGGGACGCGTCGGAAGGATCCCCCTGCAGCGCCGCACGATCGACGTCGCGCTGCACGAGGCGATGTTCTCGGTGATGGAGTCCCTCATCCCGGAGTACTCGGCCTACGGCATCCAGCGGCATCGCACCGGGGGCCGGATGGAGGGGATCGCCCCAAGCAACGCCTATGTCTGCGGCGACGGGGCGAGCATCGTCATCGGCGGTAATGCCGACACGAACTTCGCCCGCTATATGGCGGTCATCGGCCGGCCCGACCTGGCGGCTGATCCGCGGCTGGCGACCAACGCCGGCCGGTGGGAGCGCCGCGATGAACTCGACGCCGCGATCGGCGCATGGACGAGTCGTCGCTCCTCGACGCAGGCGTTGGAGATCCTGGAGGCCAGCGATATCCCGGCCGGCCCGATCCTGCGCGCGAGCGACATCCTCACCGACCCGCACTACGCGGCGCGCGCGATGATCCAGCCCTTCGATGTGAGCGACGGCGCGCAGACGCTGCGCGATGTGGCCTTCCCGGGGGTCACCCCCGTCATCGGCGCGGCGTCACTACCGGTGCGAAGCCTCGGGCCGGATCTAGGGGAGCACGCCGAACAGATCCTGAGCGACTACCTCGACCTGCCCCCGGAGGAGGCACGTCGACTCGCCGACCGGTTAGCGGGTCGACCGCCGGTCTGAAGCCACCTGTTCGGGCGTCTCACCAGCGCCACCCAGGTGACATTCGGGAGAGGGTCAGGCTGGCCGGAAGTCCTCACCTTCGGCGCGTGAGAGTCGCGCTCGGCCTGCCCTCGGGATCGGCGACCTCGGTCCAGGCCGGTGGCACGCCGC
>JAUNUZ010000166.1:2206-5850 GCA_030537915.1 Micrococcales bacterium | reverse complement strand
CTCGGCGCGCGCGGGTCCTGCCGCTGGAGCCGGCAGCAGGGCCGTGCGCGGACCTGCCCGCATCCAGCCCCAAACGGCCCACCCGAGAACCCCGAGCGTGGCCAGGGCCACGCTCGCGCCGTACCAGGGCGGCGTCGCCGGCAGAAGCGACGCGGTGTTGCCGACGAGACCGGCGCTGAAGGAGATGAGCGACACGAGCCGGCCGTGGCTGCGACCCGCACCCAGATGCGAACCGGGCAGCGCCACGGCGATCAGCCCGAGTGTGCATGCCCCCGTGAGCAGCACATGGATCGTGTGCATGATGTCCCCAATTCCCCTGGTGTCCACCGGCACCCCAGCCGGCTCCCGCAGCGACGCGACGTGCACCCCGACCGGTGCGGACCCTCCCCAGGGCCTCGCTTCGGGACGCTCGTCTTGGATCAGCGTATTGGACACCCGTCCATATTTATCGCGCGATGTCGACAACGCGCCGACACTGTTGCGGATCAGAAGTATTGCCTTGGCGCACAAAAGTGGGGTGAGCAGGGCCCACCCCTTCAACCGCCTGTGAGGCGATGTCCCGCCTGGCTCAGACGCGGGCGGCCAGGCCGGTCGGGTCGGTGATCACGACATCACGGCCGTGCACGGACAGGAGCCCGGCCCGGGCCAGCCCGGTGAGCCTGCGGCTCAGCGTCTCCGGCGTCGTGCCGAGCAGGGAGGCGATGTCCTTTCGAGCCAGCGGCAGACGCACCGTGATCCGACCGTCCACTTGATGGCTGGGCAGGTCGAGCAGGTAGCCGACGAGCCTGGCCTCGACGTCAGCCGTGCTCTGCTCGGCCACCATCTTGTCGGTCTCCTCGAGCCGGGACACGACGGCGTGCAGCATCCGCACGGCGATGTCGGGGTACTGCGCGACCAGTGCGCGCAGGTCGCGGTGGTCAAAACCGCACAACTCGACGTCGGTGAGGGCAGTGGCGGTGTGTTCGGGTCGGGAGCCGGTGACGAAGGCCGACTCGCCCGCGAACTCGCCTGCCTCGAGCACCCGGATCAAGCGATCCTGCCCGTTCGCGGCAAGGTGTGAGATCGCGACCCGGCCTCGGTGGACGACCAGCAGGTCGGAGACATCTTCACCGGGGCGGTGGATCAGCTCGCCCCGCGAGCGTCGGATGGGGTGAGCGAAGCCGCCCACCTCATCCTGCTGCTGCGGGCTCAGGCCCGCGAAGAGCGGCACGATCTCGACACAGGATGTGCCGGGCCGATGGCCCATGCGACGGGCTCCTTCTCCTGAAGGTCCTTGAGCTCGCCTGCCTCCGCCCAGCTGAGCGAGAGGCCGTGCAGCCCAACTCAGACGCGGTCGCGCCCCTCGCTGTCGGCGCCGGCCGCCTGGTTCTCCAGACGGATCTGGCGGCCTTCCTCGATCATTTCGTCTCGCTTGACTGCGGCTTTGTTGCTGGCCTTGGTGCCACGCGGCGGCAACTGCAGGTACTCCTCGGCCTTCATCCCGGCCTCCAGCTGGCGGGCCCGCTCCATCTCGGAGTCGACCTCGGCCCCGAAGAGCAGCGCCAGGTTCGTGATCCACAGCCACAGCAACGCGATGATGACGCCGGCGAGGGCGCCATAGGTCTTGTTGTAGCTGCCGAAGTTGCTGACGTAGAAGGCGAAGACGATCGAGGCGAGAGCCCAGATGGTGATGGCCGTCACCGCCCCGACGCTGAGCCAGCGGAACTTCGGCTGCTTGATGTTGGGTGTCACGTAGTAGAGCAGCGCCACGATGCACACGACGATGAGCAGGATGACCGGCCATTTGGCCAGGTTCCACACGTAGACGCTCTGGCTGCCGAGCCCGACGAGGTCCCCGACCGTCTGCGCGATCGGCCCGCTGATGACGAGCCCGGTGAGCACGACGACGACGAGCAGCAGGATGACGGCGGTCAGCAGCAGGAAGAGCGGGCGCAGCTTCCAGATCGGGCGCCCCTCGTCTATCCCATAGACCCGGTTCATCGCTCGGCTGAAGGCATTGACGTAGCCCGAGGCTGACCACAGCGCACCGAGGAGACCGGCGACGAGCGCGAAGCCCGCTGCTCGCGTGTTGACCATCTGGTCGATGACGGGCTTGACCTGCGCCAGGGCCTCGTCCGGCGCGAACTGGCTGGCGATTTTCATGATCTGATCGACGGTCTCTGGGCCCTGCCCGAAAACACCGAGCAGCGAGATGAGCGCGAGCAGCGCCGGGAAGAGCGCCAGCACGGCGTAGTAGGTGAGGGCCGCGGCCAGGTCCGTGCACTGGTCGTGGGTGAACTCGAAGAACGCTTTCTTCAGCGTGTAGATCCAGGACTGCTTGCGCAGGTCCGTCGGTTGGTCCGGCTTGCGCGGGTCGTCCGGGTGGGGTGCGTCCTCTTTACGGACGGCCGCGCCTTCGCGCTCTGGGCCGGTCATGGTGCTCCTTGTTACGACGCGTGTCTGCTGTGCTGTGTCGCAGTAGAGAGTACCCACGTGGCGAGCGGACCATACCTCCTCCAGGCCCTGGGTGTGTCGGCAGGTGACCCCTTGCCCACGTTGCAGATTCGTGTGGCTGCGCGAGATGCCGTGCCCCCTGGGGCGCAGCCCGCGAGGGTGCATGGTGTGTGGCCGCACCGGCGCCGTCGCGCTGCGCGCGGGCCGCCTCTTCGGTCCGTAGCCACGCACGACCCGATGGGTCGGCCGCTCGCCGTTCATCGCACGTCACCTTTGGTGGTGACGGGATCCGACCCGCGCATCGCTAGATGTGCCTGCCGTCGTGTGTGCATCCGTGCGGGCATCCTGCCCATCTCCCTGGTTCCTTCCAGTCGAGTGGCCCCCAAGCGATCGCGTGCCGTCCTGGCGGTGCGATCGGGCTCCGACTCCCTGGTGGACCCATCGACACAGGTCAGGCCGATGTGAGCGTGCGTTCTGTCACCCGGTGTAGGGCAGCACGGGCAGCCCACGGACCCCTGGGGTGGCCGCGAAGACGCTGCCGGCCTCGGGCTGCTCCCCGGCCAACACGTTCTGCCGCGTCGTCGTGATGAAGAGGGTCGCCAGGTCGGCACCGCCGAACGTACAGGCGGTGATGTTGCTCACCGGGAGCTCGACGATCGCGTCCAGTCGCCCGCGGGTGTCGAAGCGGCGCACCTGTCCGGCTCCGTGGCAGGCAACCCACACGCCGCCCTTGGCATCGACGCACAGCCCGTCGGGGTTGGCGCCGGTCTCGGCGAACGGCCGCCGCCTCAGGAGGTGATCGCCGTCGTTGTCGAAGACGTCGACCCGGCCGGTTGCGCTGTCGGCGAAGTAGGCGAGACCCCCGTCGGGCGAGAATCCGAGACCGTTGGAGATCGTCGTCCCGGCGACCGAGTCCACGCTCTCCAGACTCGAGCCGAAGCGGTAGAGGGAGCCCGCGTCCGGGGTGTGGTCCCACGCCATCGTCCCGCCGTAGAGGGTGCCGGCCGGTGAGCACCCGCCATCGTGGAAGCGCAGTCCGGGGTCGCTGAGCACCGGGCGCATGACCCGCAACTCGGAGTGCTCGGCGTCGGCGAGGGCCAGGCCGTGCTCGAGCGCGACGACGAAGCCACCCTCACTGCGAGGGCGCACGAAGGCCGCCAGCGAGCCGACGTGCCGGCGCTGCACCTGACCGATATCACCAGGTCCGTCGA
>JAUNUZ010000166.1:0-2196 GCA_030537915.1 Micrococcales bacterium | reverse complement strand
GACGGCCAGAGTCAGCAGGTCACCGGCGAACATGTCGACATACCGCAGCCCGCCCCACTCGGTCGACCAGACGGGGCCCCGCGCGTGGAAGGCCAACGGACCGGTGACGTTCTGGACGGGGATCATCGGCCCATCGCACCACGCAAGACGCACGTCTGACCATGGTTTGACCCGGCAAGGCACGAGGCGCGGCGGCCGCCACCATGGTCTACCGTCGAGGCCATGGCTCGCCCACACGCCGCGGCGCTCGTCGAAGACGCGATGAACCGCAAGGTCACCGGTTTCCTGCAGGGCCGCCGAGGCTGGACCTGCCGGGCCATCGGCTACATCGGCTACGGGGGCGAATCCTTCGTCCGCGTCATGGGTCGGGTGGTGCTCTCCCGGCAGCACGACGACGAGGAGACGACGGCCAGCGAGGACCCCTCCGCGATCGAGGAGCGTCTGAACGCCTCGGCCACGCTGCGCGAGCGGGCTGAGGAGCAGGTGCGTGGGTGGCGCGCGTTCATGACGGCCCAGGCGATGGACCATCGGGTCGTCATCGTCGTCAACGGGCGCAGTCACGAGGTGCGCACGGATCGCAGCGGCTACGTCGACACCGTCATCACGGACCACGGACTGTCCCCCGGCTGGCACGAGGTGACGATCGCCCCCGATCAAGGCCGGCCGGCGATCGCGCGGGTCCTCATCATCGACGCGGCGGTGCGCTTCGGCATCGTCAGCGACATCGACGACACGGTGATGATCACATCCCTGCCGCGTCCGTTCATCGCGGCGTGGAACACGTTCGTTCGCCACGAGCAGGCCCGCCACATCGTGCCGGGCATGGCGCCGATGTATCGCGAGTTGCTGGCCGGGCAGGAGGGGGCGCCGATCTTCTACCTGTCGACGGGTGCCTGGAACACCTGCGGCACCCTGACCCGGTTCCTCAAGCGGCACGGCTACCCGTTCGGGCCGCTGCTGCTCACGGACTGGGGGCCGACGAATACGGGCTGGTTCCGCTCCGGACAGGATCACAAGCGCACGAACCTGCACCGCCTAGCCCGTGAATTTCCCTACATCAGTTGGGTACTCATCGGCGACGACGGTCAGCACGATCCGCGGATCTACGGCGACTTCGCGATCGATCGACCGGACGTCGTGCGCGCCATCGGCATCCGCGAGCTGACCCCGGCCGAGCAGGTGCTCAGCCACGGCATCCCGGTCTCCAACGAGGGCTTCCTGCCCAAGGTGCACCGTCCGGTTGCGGTCGTGCGGGCACCCGACGGCTACGGCCTGCTCCCCAAGCTCAAGGCCGTCCTCGGCGGCCACGAGGTTCTGTAGGCACGACTGGGACCGATGGAGGTGTAGGCGATGCCCGAGCTGCCGCAGGTGCAGGCGCTCGTCGATTTCCTCGACGGGCGGCTCGATGGCTTGGCCGTGATCGGGTTGGAGCTCGGCTCGTTCGCGGTGCTCAAGACCTACGACCCGCCGCCGCAGGCCTTCGAGGGGCTGCTCGTCGCGGGGGTCCACCGGTACGGCAAGTTCATCGACATCGACTGCGACGGGCTGCATCTGGTCTTCCACTTGGCCAGGGCCGGCTGGCTGCGCTGGGCCCAGACCGCGCCGAAGGCGACGCTACGGCCGGGCAAGTCGCCGATTGCGCTACGGGCCAGATTCAGCGACGGCGCCGGCTTCGACCTCACCGAGGCCGGTACGAAGAAGGGACTCGCTGCCTATCTCGTGACGGACCCGCAGCTCGTGCCGGGGATCGCGACGCTCGGGCCCGATCCCTTAGGGCCGGACTTCGACCGCCAGGCGTTCGCGGGGATCCTCGCGGACCGCAAGAAGCAGCTCAAGGGCCTGCTGCGCGACCAGTCGGTCATCGCGGGGGTGGGCAATGCCTACTCCGACGAGATCCTGCACGTCGCGAAGCTGTCCCCGTTTGCGCTGTCGGGCTCGCTCGATGACGCGGCGATTGATCGGCTCTACGAGGCAATGGTGCGGACGCTGCACGGCGCGGTGGCGGCGGCCAGCGGCAAGCCTGCCGCGCAGCTCAAGGACGCGAAGCGGGCGGGGATGCGCGTGCACGGCCGAACAGGGCAACCATGCCCAGAATGCGGGGATGTCGTGCGGGAGGTGTCGTTCGCGGACCGCTCGCTGCAGTACTGCGCCACGTGCCAGACCGGTGGCAAGCCGCTGGCGGACCGAAGGATGTCT
>JAUNUZ010000165.1 GCA_030537915.1 Micrococcales bacterium | reverse complement strand
CGACCGCAGCGTCACGCAATTGGCTGACCTGCTCGGTCGTCAGGGTCTTGTCCTGGGGGCGAAAGGTGAGCCGGTAGGCAAGGGACTTCTTTGCGGATCCGACCTGCTCCCCGCGATATACGTCGAAAAGACGCAGCGACTCCAACCGAGCTCCGGCGCCAGCGATGAGGGCTGCCTCGACGCGCCCAGCCGGGACCTCGTCGTCGACGACGAGCGCGACATCGGTGTGGGCGACCGGCAGCGTCGAGAGCGTCGCGACCTGAACCGCGTCTCCCCCGGCCGCGACGAGCGCATCCAGGTCGAGCTCGACGGCGCAGGCACGCTGCGGGAGCTCGAAGGCGAGCAGGACCTTGGGATGCACCTCGCCGGCGTGCCCGAGCACGGTGCCGTCCTTCAGGCGCAGCGCGGCACAGCGACCCGGATGCCACGGGCTGTGCACGTCCGCGACAGGCTCGAGTCCGACCCCGAGGGCTCGACCGAGCTCGACAGCGAGACCGATGGCGTCCGCGGCGTCAAAGGCGCGCCCGGCGCCCCACGGGCCCGCAAGCTGGGCGTCGCCGACGAGGGCGATCGCCACGTGCCGTGGCTGGCGCGGCACAGCCTGCAGGATCGCGGTCATCGTCGCCTCGTCCGGTCGCTTGCCGACCGGCGGGACGGGGGCCTTGGGCCGCTGGCCATTACCCTTGAGACCGAGGTCGGCCGGAGGGGCCGGATGCACGACAACACCGACCTCGAAGAGCCCTAGGTCGCGGCAGCCGCGCCCGACGTTGACACGCACCGTGTCCAGCAGCGTGTCCAGGACGTTGGTGCGGAACAGTGGTTCCTCGTGCGAAAGCGGGTTCGCCAGGCGCAGGGCCTCCCGCCGGGGGTCGTTCGCCTCGTGCCCGAGCCGGTCGAAGACGTCGGGTCGGATGAAGGGGTAGGACCAGACCTCGATGAGCCCGAGGCCAGCGAGCACGGAGCCCGCCAAGCGGACCGCCCGCTGCGGCCGCGTCAGACCGCGACCCGACGACGCGGTGGGGAGCACCGACGGGATCTGGTCGTAGCCGCGGATCCGCGCGACCTCCTCGACCAGGTCCGGTCCGTTGAGCAGGTCCGGACGCCACGACGGGGGCAGCACACTCACGGTGGCGAAACCTGCCACCTCGACGGGCTCGGCGGGCCGCACCACCTCGGCCGGCTCAATGGGCTCAGGGTGCTCGGCCGGCTCGGTCACGTGGCACCCGATGGCCCGCAAAGTGGCGACCACGGCGTCGTGCTCAAGGCCGGCGGGCACCCGCCCGCCGGTCGAGGCCGGGGGCTGCACCAGCGCCCAGGCCAGTGCGGTGTCGAAACTGAACGGCTCCCGCGCCATGCGCAGGTCTACGTCAGTGGACGCCGGATCCGCAGTCCCAGAACCGAGCTGGACGAGCAGGTCGACAGCGAGCTGCGCGACCGCGGCCGTCATCGCGGGATCGACTCCCCGCTCGAAGCGTTTGCTTGCCTCGGACGACAGCCTGTGCCGCCGCGAGCTGCGCGCCACAGTCGTCGGATCGAAGTGCGCCGACTCGATGAGTACGTTAGTCGTCGCCTGCGTCACCTCGCTTGTCGCGCCCCCCATCACCCCGGCGATCGCCAGCGGCGTCGCGCCGCCGTCGGTGATGAGTAGGTCCTGCGGGTCCAGGGGCCGCGTCACGTCGTCGAGGGTCACCAGCCGCTCCTGCGCGCGGGCGCGCCGCACGACGATCGACCCCGAAAGCGTGTCGAGGTCGAAGGCATGCAGGGGCTGCCCGGTGAGCAGCATGAGGTAGTTGGTGATGTCGACCGCAAGACTGATGGGCCGCATTCCCTCCTGCGTCAGCCTGGTCTTCAGCCACCCGGGGGAGACTGCGTTCACATCGACACCGCGCACGATCCGCGCGACATAGCGGTCGCAGCCGAAAGCGCCCCGGATCGGCGCGTCGTCTTCCAGCCGCACGCAGAAGCCGTTGCTCGAAGACCCCCCCGACGCCGTGCAGGCACCGGCAACGGGATCACGGAAGGAGTCAACGGCGCCGGTAGACAGCGCGAGCTCGCGGGCGATGCCGCGCATCGAGAAGCAGTAGCCGCGGTCGGGGGTCACATTGACCTCGACGACCTCGTCCCCGAGACCTAGCAGCCCGATCGCGTCCTGCCCAGGCGCGAGGCCCGCGAACGTGTCGGGCTCGTCGGCGAAGTACTCACTCAGGACGATGATCCCGTCGTGGGCGTCGCCGCGGCCGCGCGCGGCCGCTCGGCCGCCGAGCAGATCATCCCGTTGCTCATGTGGCCGTAGGTCTTGCGAGCGCCGATGGCGAACCCGCCGGGGAGCGTGGCCCCGGGAAGCACGACGACGACGAGGTCGCCGGCGCCGAAATTGTGGGCTCCGCAGACTATCTCCTGGCTGACGCTCGGGTCGCCGCCCGCGGCCGCGCGCTGGCCCGTGTCGCCGACGTCGACGTGGCAGAAATGGATGGTCTTGCCGTTCTTCTGCGGCTCGTCGGTCTTGTCGATCACACGACCGACGACGAGGGGGCCGGTGACGTCGCCACCGTGCAGTCCCTCCTCCTCCAGGCCGACCTTGACGAGATCGGCGGCGATGTCGGCGCCGGTCTTGCCGGGGTCCACGTCGACGAGCTCGCGCAGCCACGACACGGGGGCGCGCATCAGACCTCCATCCCGAACGCCGCTGAGAAGCGGGCGTCGCCTTCGACGATGTCGTGCATGTCCGATACGCCGTTACGCAGCATGATCGACCGGTCGATTCCCATGCCGAAGGCGAACCCGGTGTA
Source organism: Micrococcales bacterium (assembly GCA_030537915.1). Classification (GTDB taxonomy): domain Bacteria; phylum Actinomycetota; class Actinomycetes; order Actinomycetales; family Dermatophilaceae; genus Kineosphaera. Next base: position 3,077 of record JAUNUZ010000165.1, on the reverse strand, counting down.
GACGTCCGGGTCGACCCCGCAGGCCACCAGCACGTTGCGATTGACCATCCCGCAGCCGCCCCACTCGATCCAGCCGGTGCCGCCGCACGTTCTGCAGGACGGATCCTCGCCGTGACAGACCCAGCACTCGAAGTCCATCTCGGCGCTGGGCTCGGTGAAGGGGAAGAACGCGGGGCGCAGGCGCGTGCGCAGGTCGGCTCCGAAGTGGGTTCGCGCGAGATGGTCGAGCGTGCCCTTGAGGTGGGCCATCGTCAGGCCCTTGTCCACGGCGAGCCCCTCGATCTGATGGAACACCGGGGTGTGCGTGGCGTCGAGCTCATCGGTGCGATAGACGCGGCCTGGCACCGCCACGTAGATGGGCAGCTCCTTGCGCAGGCCGGAGGTATCGAGTTGCAGGAGGGCGCGCGCCTGCACGGGCGACGTGTGCGTGCGCAGGACGAGCCCGGAGTCGGGCGGGTCCACGAAGAAGGTGTCGTGCATCTCGCGCGCGGGGTGATCGGGAGCGAAGTTGAGCGCGTCGAAGTTGAACCACTCCGCCTCGACCTCGGGACCCTCGGCGATCTCCCAGCCCATCGCGACGAAGACGTCCTGAATGCGTTCGATCGTCAGGGAGAGCGGGTGGCGCGCCCCGATCGCGCGACCCGGTCCGGCCACGGTGACATCGATCGTCTCCTCGAGGAGAATGCGTTCGTCACGTTCGGCCTCGAGCTGCGCCTGGCGCTCTTTCAAAGCCCCGCCGACACGGCCGCGGGCCTGACCGACGCGCTTGCCGGCCTCGGCCTTGGCGCTGGGGGGCAGGGCACCGATCTCGCGGTTGGCAAGGGCGAGCGGGCTTTTCTCGCCGGCGTGCGCCAGACGAGCGGCCTTGAGCTCGTCGAGGGCCGCGGCGGCGGCGATGGCGGCCAGGGCGTCGCTGACCGCTGCGTCGATCGACTCCGGCGTCAACGCGCCGACCTCGACGGGGTCATAGGAGGTGTTCGGTCCGGACATCGCTCACATCTGGGTCTCGATCCTCGATCCCGACTTCAGAGACGTCGGCGAGGCGACGGGCACGGCGGGATCCTGGCCGCTTCCGATCCTAGGTGGCGGCACAGGCAACCTCTCGCTGGGTTTCGCCTGCTGGGCGCGTGGGCGCCGCGTCGGACCGCAGGGGCGCAGGGGCGCCGTCGGTCAACCGGCGCGGGGTCCGTGCAGTGCGCGTGCGGAAGCGAAGAGGCAGACCGTGGCGGCCATGGCGAGGTTGAGAGATTCGGCCCTGCCGTAGAGCGGCACCCCGACCACCTCGTCGCAGGCGCTCAATACGCTCTCGGGCATTCCCCAGGCCTCATTCCCCATGACCCAGGCGTGCGGCGCGCTGAGATCGACCTCGTAGACGGTGCGCGGGCCCGAGCCATCCGTGGCATAAGTAGCGATCGAGAGCTCCCCAAGGCGTGTGAGCAGGGCGGGGATGTCGACGCGGACAGCGATCGGCAGGTGGAAGTGGGAGCCGACGGCCGAGCGGACCACTTTGGGGTTGTACAGATCGACGCTGGCGGAGCCGATGATCACGGCGTCGGCGCCGGCCGCGTCGGCGCCACGGATGACGGTGCCGGCGTTGCCGGGGTCCCGCACGCTGGTGAGGACGACGAGTAGGCGAGGGGTGCCCGCCAGGATCGAGTCCAGCGGCACATCCACCCGGCGGCAGACCGCGAGCAGGCCCTGGGGAGTGGTCGTGCTGCACATCGCCGCCAGCACCTCGCCGCTGGTCGCGCGGACCGCGATGCCGGCGTCACGCGCGGCCCGCAGGATCTCGTGGTGGCGCCCTTGCCCGTCGGAGTCCGCGAAGATCTCGCGGACGTCCCCGGGCCGGCAGGCGACCGCCTCGCGGACAGCCTGTGGGCCTTCTGCGACGAATAGTCCCCGCCGCTCGCGCGCCGAACGCCGACCCAGCGCGGCGACAGCGCGGACCCGCTCGGCCTTGACGTTGGTCAGGGCCGGGGAGGCATCGCTCGCGTTGGGCCGGCGCACGGCTGCCGCGTCGAGACGCACAGCCGACGAATTCCTGGGGTACCCAGGGATCAGGCGGCGTCCGTCGCGGACTCGGTCTGCGCCGGAACGTTGACCCGGGAGACTTCGACCAGCGCCGCGAAGGCAGCCTCGTCCTTGACGGCCATCTCGGCCAGCATGCGACGGTCCACCTCGACACCGGCGACCTTGAGCCCCTGGATGAAGCGGTTGTACGTCATACCGTGCGCGCGGGCTCCGGCGTTGATCCGCTGGATCCACAGACGACGGAAGTCACCCTTGCGAGCCTTGCGGTCGCGGTAGGCGTAGCCGAGGGAGTGAGTGACCTGCTCCTTGGCCTTGCGGTAGAGCCGGGACCGCTGTCCGCGATAACCGCTGGCGCGCTCGAGGACGACCCGACGCTTCTTATGGGCATTGACTGCCCGCTTCACGCGTGCCACGTGAGTTCTCCTTACATCGTTTATGCAAAGTCATAGATGCGAAAGTGCGACATCGAGGACTACTTGCCGAGCAGCTTCTTGATCTTCTTCGCGTCCGGCTTGGCCAACTCGACGTCGTTCGCGATGCTGCGCATGAACTTGCTCGATTTGTGCTCCAGCAGGTGACGGCCGCCGGCCTGCTCGCGCATGACCTTGCCCTTGCCGGTGATACGGAAGCGCTTTTTGGCTCCGCTGTGCGTCTTCATCTTCGGCATGGTGGGCCGATCTCCTTCGTCGTCGTGTCCAGGTGCCGGGACGTCCGGTGCACCCGCGTCGGCCTCAGGCCTGTGCTGTTTCGGGCTGAGGGATCTGCTCGTCTGCCGTCACAATTCCCTCGTCCACCTGCTCGGTGGTGTCGTGCTCGCCTGCGTGCGCGGCGACCTCGGCTTCGTCACCCGCGGAGGCCTTGGCGTCATCGCGCTTGCGGCGCTGCTCAGCGCGCGCGTCCGCCTTCTTCTTCGTCGGCCCCAGGACCATGATCATATTGCGACCGTCCTGCTTCGGCGCACTCTCCACGAAGCCGAGTTCGGCCACGTCCTGGGCGAGCCGCTGGAGCAGTCGGTAGCCCAACTCGGGGCGGGACTGCTCTCGACC
>JAUNUZ010000164.1:3508-5870 GCA_030537915.1 Micrococcales bacterium | reverse complement strand
GGCGTGCCAGAGTCTCTGCAGGCTTCGGCAGACGCACCGAGCGCAGACGCGCGGGCGGTGCGCTCATGACGTGGTTCCTCGATCACGTCGGCGAGGTCATGACTCTCGCCGGGCGGCACCTGTACCTCGCCGCGATTCCGCTGTTCATCGGGTTGCTGCTCGCTATGCCGCTCGGCTGGTTGGCGCACCGCTACCGCCGGCTGCGGGGCCCGCTCGTCGCGGGGACGGGTCTGCTCTACACGCTGCCGTCATTGGCCCTCTTCATCCTGTTGCCGGGCCTGCTCGGCACCCAGATCCTCGACCCCGTCAACGTGCTCGTCGCGATGACGGTCTACACGATCGCGCTGCTCGTGCGCACGGTGGCTGACGGGCTCGACGCGGTGCCCAGCGAGGTCCGCCTGTCGGCGACCGCCATGGGCTACCGCGGTTTCCGGCGCGTCATGCAGGTGGAGCTGGCGCTGGCGGTCCCCGTCATCGCCGCTGGTCTGAGGGTCGCGGCGGTGAGCAACGTGAGCATCGTCTCGGTCGCGGCGATCATCGGTGTCTCACAGCTCGGCTCGCTCTTCACCGACGGCTTCAACCGCAACTTCCTCGATCCGATCATCGTGGGCATCGTCGCCTGCGTCGCCCTGGCACTCATCCTGGACCTGCTCGTCGTCGCCGGCGCCCGGGCGCTGACGCCCTGGCAGCGGGCGGGAGGTGGCTCGTGATCGCCACGGTCCTGCAATGGTTGACCGACACGACCAACCGGGCCGACATCCTTACGCGCACCGTCGAGCACATGCAGTATTCGCTGCTGGCGACGCTGATCGCCGCCCTCATCGCCATCCCGCTCGGGCTCTGGATCGGCCACACCGGCCGCGGCTCGATCGCCGTCGTCGGCGTGGCCGGCTCAGCGCGCGCGATCCCCTCACTGGGCCTGCTCTACCTGTTCGTGTTGTGGCTGGGCCCGAAGATCGGCGGCGACCTCGCGTTCTACATCCCCAACATGATCGTGCTCATCGTCCTGGCGATCCCACCGATCCTGTCCGGCACGTATGCGGGCATCGCCGGGGTTGACCCGGCGGCTCGCGACGCCGCGCGCGGGATGGGCCTGACCGGGCCGCAGGTGCTCGCCCAGGTCGAGGTCCCGTGCGCCCTTCCCCTCATCTTCTCGGGCGTTCAGTCGGCATTGCTGCAGGTCATCGCCACGGCGACGATCGCGGCCACCGCCGGCATGGGTGGCTTGGGGCGTTTCCTCATCGACGGTCTCGCCGTCCGCGACTACCCCCAGATGGCCGGCGGCGCTGTGCTGGTCGCGGTGCTCGCACTCGCCATCGACCTCGTCCTCTCGCTCGTGCGCCGCTATGCCACCTCACCCGGCGTCTCCGAGCGGTTCCGAACCCAGGACCGCCCCAACCACACCCAGCCCGCACAACGCTGAAAGAGTGACCGCTATGACCAAGAAGACCTTGCTGCTGTCCGTCGCCTGCCTCACTGTCGCGCTGAGCGCGAGCGCATGCGGTGCCTCCGGAGGCGGCAGCCCGCTGGACGCTCCAAGCGCACAAGGCTCGACCGGGACTGCGGCAGCCGGGCAGATCATCGTCGGCTCGGCGAACTTCCCCGAGTCCGAACTGATCATGAACATCTACGCCGGCGCGCTCGAGGCCAAGGGCCTGCAGGTCTCGACCAAGCCGAATATCGGCAGCCGCGAGACCTACCTGCCGGCGCTCAAGGACGGCTCCATCAACGTGGTACCCGAGTACACCGGTACCCTCCTGCAGTATTTCGACAAGACCGCGAAGTCGAAGGCCTCCGACGCGGTCTACGCGGATCTGAAGAAGGCCCTGCCGGCCGAGTTCAGCGTGCTGGCCAAGGCACCCGCAGAAGACAAGGACTCGGTCGTCGTCACCCAGCAGACCGCGAAGAAGTTCGACCTCAAGACGATCGCCGACCTCGCTCCCGTGGGCAATCAGATCGTGCTCGGTGGGCCGCCGGAGTGGAAGACCCGCGCGACGGGCGTGCCGGGCTTCAAGGCGACCTACGGGATCACCTTCAAGGCCTTCAAGCCGCTGGACACCGCCGGGCCCCTCACGGTCCAGGCGCTGAAGAACGGACAGGTGCAGGCCGCCAACCTCTTCACGACCGATCCCAACGTCGCCGCGAACAACTTCGTCGTCCTCCAAGATCCCAAGTCCTTCTTCGCAGCACAGAATGTGGTGCCGCTGCTCGCGAAGTCGGCCGTGACCCCGCAGGTGACCGCCGCCCTGGACGCCGTATCCGCCAAGCTCGACACCCCGACGCTTGCCGCCCTGGTCGCGCAGGTCGTCATCGACAAGAAGGACGCCTCCGACGTTGCCGACAAGTTCCTCAAGAAGAACTT
>JAUNUZ010000164.1:0-3492 GCA_030537915.1 Micrococcales bacterium | reverse complement strand
CCGCGGTGACGGATCCGCCGCGTGGTGGATCCGTCACCTGCCCCTAGGGCCGCTAGGCGTCAAACGCTTTGGCAGGCCAGCGCGGGCCGTGGCCCGTCACGCGGGCTCGCCGGGGGACCTCGTCGTCAGCGCCGACGGCTCGCGTCAACTCCACCTCGAGGTAGGAGTCGGCGAGGGTCTCGGCTAGGCCGTGGCCCCATTCCACGACGGTGACGGCCTCGTCGAGCCAGGCCTCGAGGTCCAGATCCGCCAGTTCGAGGGCCCCGGCCAGGCGGTACGCGTCTACATGGACCAGAGCGGGGCCGTCGACGAGCGATGGGTGCACGCGCGCGATGACGAAGGTGGGCGACGTGATCGGGCCGCGAACCCCCAGGCCCTCCCCGAGCCCCCGGGCCAAGGTCGTCTTGCCTGCGCCCAACTCGCCCGTGAGCAGGACGACATCACCGGCCCGGAGCCGACCGGCGAGCTCACGGCCCAGTTGCGTCGTGTCGTCGGGACCGGCAAGGTCACGCCAGCGCGCCGAGCCGCCCGCAGGTGCATCCACCGTCATCGCCCCCCTCCCCCCAGGCGCGGGCGCCGCGGACGCGCCAAGCGGCGCGGCGACTGCTGGCGGCGCACCTGCGCCGCGCGACGCGCGGCGGACACATCCGTCACCGTGTGCCGGACCGGTTGGCTCGCGTGCCGCCCGGCATCCCCCGCATCTTCGCCCTGGTCTGCGTCGGGTTGGCGCGCGCGAGCGGACTCCTCAGCGTCCCCGGCCCGCTCGGCGCGTCGGGCCAGCTCGATGAAATGCGCGGACAGCAGGTCGGGGTGCTCGAGCATGATGACGTGCCCCGCCTTGGCGACGAGTACGTGCTCCGCGCCCGGCACGAGCCGCACGATCTCCTCGCTGTGCTCCGGCGGCGTAATCCGGTCCTCCATCCCGCTGATGACGAGAGTCTCGATCCCGTCGAACCGGGCCAGCGCCTCGTGCTTGTCGAGGTCGTCGAAGCGTGGCATGAAGGCCGAGATAACCTCCATCCGCGTCCCGAAGATCATGTCGGTCGTCAGCTGCGCGACGCTCATGGGGACCGGGGAGCCGAAGGATCCCCAGTCGACGAAGAGGTCGACGACGTCACGGCCCGCCTTGATCGTGCCGTCGACGAAACCCTGTCGCCCCGACAGCAGGCCGGTCGTGGGGCCGACGAGGCGGTGGACGAGGCGGCCGGCCAGGGTGCCGATCCCGTAGGTGACCTCCGCGAGATTTCCCGGACTCGTGGCGACGAAGGCCGCGCCGATGACCCGCTGCGCGACGAGCTCCGGCAGGTCGAGGGCGAGGGCCATCATCGCCATCCCGCCCATCGAGTGCCCCACGAGCACGATCGGCCCCTGCGGCACCGCTACCTCGAGCACCCGCGCGAGATCCCGTCCGAGTTGGTCGACGTGGTAGCTGTCGCGTGCCCCCGTGCCCGAGCGGCCGTGCCCTCGCTGGTCCCACAGGACGACGCGATAGCCGGCCTCGCGAAGGGCGCGCCGCTGGAAGACCCACGCGCGCAGCGAGAGACAGTAGCCATGGCAGAGCACGAAGGTCGGGCGTGCCAGGCCGCCGCCGGACACCGGATCGGGACCGCGGGCGTGGTCGACCTCGACGTGGAGGTCGACGCCGTCATCGGCACGCACGACGAGTTCCTCGTCCGCGGCCTCGTGGAAGGGGTCGATCGTCACGGTTTCGTCGAGCGCGAGGGCGACGCGACGCTCCCGGTTGAGCCGGTCAGCCGCGAATCCCGCCGCTGCCGTCAGGCCGGCCGCGGTCAGTCCGAGCGCGATGCCGAGCCCCGGCAGGCGTGACCGGGATGATCCAGGCAGCGACGGCAGCCGCGGGACCCCCTTAGGCTCGTTCATAGCGACCACGCGGCCGCCCCGGCATAGCTGCGCGGCAACCGGCTGCTCATCCGCGTGACGATCTCGTAGGAGATCGTGCCGGTGGCGTCGGCCCACTCCTGCGCCGTCGGCTCACCCCGCCCGGCGTCCCCGAAGAGGATGGCCTCGTCGCCGGGGCGCACGGGCAGGTCACCGACGTCGACCACGAGTTGATCCATGCAGACCCGACCGCTGATCCTCAGGTGGCGGCCATCGAGTGACACCGGAGCGCAGTTCGACGCCCCGCGCGGCACCCCGTCCGCGTAGCCGATCGGTAGAAGGACGACCCGCGTCGCACCGACGGTCGTGTACGTGTGCCCATAGCTGACGCCCTGGCCGCCAGGGATGTCCTTGACGAGTGCGACGTCCACGGCGACGCGCATCGCCGGGCGGAGCCCGAAGTCCTCCGGGGTACCCAGCTGCGGCACGGGCGACAGCCCGTAGATCGCGAGTCCGGGCCGGACCAGGTCGTAGGACGCGCTGGGGTTCGTCAGCACAGCAGCCGAATTCGCCAGGTGTCGGATCTGGATGCCCAGGCCCGCCCGCTGGGCCTGCTCGTACACCGCCTCGAACCGGTCCTGTTGCCCGCGAATGGAGGGCTCCCCCGGTTCGTCTGCTCGGGCGAAGTGGGACATGATGCCGACGACCCGGACCCGGCCGCCGTCCTGCGTCCGGGCGGCAGCCTCGATGAGTTCGTCGACGCCGGCGCCGAACGCGCCGTTGCGGGCGAGCCCCGTGTCGATCTTGAGGTGGATGCGCGCAGGCCGTCCGGCGTGCGCGGCCGCCTCGGCGATCTCCACCAGGGCCCACGGCGCCGAAACCCCGAGGTCTATGTCCGCCTCGACGGCCTGCCTGAAGGGGGCCCCAGGTGCGTAGAGCCACGCCAGCAGCGGGGCGTCGACCCCGGCCGCCCGCAGCGCGAGTGCTTCCCCGATCTGGGCGGTGCCCAGCCACGTCGCACCGCCACCCAGGGCCGCGCGGGCGCTCGGCACGAGCCCGTGGCCGTAAGCGTCGGCCTTGACGACCGCGAGGACGGCCGTGTCGCCGACCCGACGGCACAACGCCGAGACGTTCGCGGCGATGGCGTCGAGGTCGACGAGGACCCGGGCCGGACCCGAAGCGTTCCCGTCCTGCCCGTGCAGGTCTGAACTGCTCACATCTGCCACTGTCTCTCAACCACCGATCCGCCGCATCGCCGCCGCCACGACCGCCGGTATGGCGTGCGCCACGGCCAGCGCGCGCACGGGCCCGCCGGGATTGGCTTCGTGCCCGGCGAGGCCGTGTACCAATGCGGCGAGGGCACCGGCCTGCAGCGGGTCGACGCCGGCGGCGAGCAGGGTGCCAACGAGGCCGGCGAGCACGTCGCCGCTGCCGGCCGTCCCGAGCCAGGCGGGGCCGTCCGCCTGGGCATAGACGGGCAAGGCGTCGGTGGGCGGCACGATGTAGGTCGTCGACCCCTTCAGCAGCACCGTCGCGTGCAGCAGCTTCGCGGCCCGGCGGGCGTGGCCGACCGGGTCGGCGCGCACGGCATCGACACTGACAGTGCCGCCACCGCCGGCCCCGATGCCGTCCCAGTCGCCCTGAAGTCGGGTG
>JAUNUZ010000163.1 GCA_030537915.1 Micrococcales bacterium | reverse complement strand
CAGGGGGTGGCCGCGAGCGCGGACCCCGAGGCGCTGCTGGTGGGCATCGAGCTCGTCGTCACCTCACCGGGCTGGCGGCCGGACAACCCCGTCTTGCTGGCCGCGGCCGACGCCGGCATCCCCGTCTGGGGTGAGGTCGAGCTCGCGTGGCGGATGCGTCCGGCCACCGGGGCGGCGCCGTGGCTCACGGTCACCGGCACGAACGGCAAGACGACCGTGGTCACGATGCTCGCGCAGATGTTGCGCGCCGGGGGCAAACGGGCGATCGCGGTCGGCAACGTCGGCACGCCGATCCTGGAGGCCGTGCTGCACCCGGAGCCCTACGACATGCTCGCGGTTGAGCTGAGCAGCTTCCAGCTGCACTGGCAGCGCTCGATCTCCCCGCTCGCCTCGGTCTGCCTCAACATCGCCCCCGACCATGTCGACTGGCACGGCTCGCTGGAGTCCTATCGGTCGGCCAAGGGCAAGGTTTACGAGCGCACCCAGGTGGCGTGCGTCTATAACGAGCAGGACTCGGCGACCGAGCAGCTCGTCCTCGATGCCGAGGTCGTGCAGGGGTGTCGTGCGGTGGCCTTTACGCTCGGTATTCCGGCGATCTCGATGGTCGGCCTCGTCGACGATGTCTTGGCTGACCGCGCCTTTGTGCCAGAGCGTCGCACCAGCGCTGCGGAGCTCGGCACCCTCGCCGATCTGCAGCGAGGCCAGACGCCGCCGGCGCCACACGTGGTGGCCAATGCCCTGGCCGCAGCGGCTCTCGCGCGGGCCGCCGGCGTCTCGCCCGTGGCGGTCCGCCAGGGACTGCGTAGCTACGCCTTCGAGCCGCACCGCATTGCGCAGGTCGCCCACGCCGACGGCGTGACCTGGGTCGATGATTCCAAGGCCACCAATCCGCACGCGGCCGCCGCGGCGCTTGGCGCATTCGACTCCGTCGTCTGGATCGCCGGGGGACTGCTCAAGGGCGCCGACGTCGAGGATCTCGTCCGGGGGGCCAAGGACCGGCTGCGAGCCGTCGTGTTGCTCGGCCGTGACCGTGAGCACATCGCCCGGGCGCTGGCCCGACACGCCCCCGATGTCCCGGTGCACGAGGTGTCGAGCACGGACACTGGGGCGATGGACCTCGTCGTCGTCGCCGCGGCGGCGCACGCACGACGCGGCGACGCGGTCCTGCTGGCGCCCGCCGCTGCCTCGATGGACATGTTCACGGACTACGGCGCGCGCGGGGATGCGTTCGCCGCCGCCGTCCGTCGCCACCTGAGGTGACGACGGTGCGCGTCCGCAGGCCTTGGAGACCACCCCAAGCCCCACACGAAAGTAGAGACATAACCGGGCGGCTCGTTCCGCTTCACATCCAGCACAGTGAGGGAGAGCAGTCGACGTGAGCCTGACCAGCCTGCGGCGCTCGGGACGTCCCGGAGACGAGGACGCGGTCCCCGGGATGCCGCCGGCACAGCACCCGTTCTGGAGCCGACTGGAGTCGCCACTGAGCACGTACTACCTGCTCGTGGCCGTTGTCGCCGCGCTCATGCTCATCGGCCTCATCATGGTGCTCTCGGCCTCGAGCGTGGCCTCCCTGCGTAACGGCGGCTCGTCCTACACGGTCTTCCTCAAGCAGGCCCAGTTCGCGGTGCTCGGCGTCTTGGCCTGCGTGGTGGCGAGCCGGCTGCCCACCCTTGCGTGGCGTCGCCTGGCCATCCCACTCCTGCTCGTGGCCGTGGGCCTGCAGGCGCTCGTCTTCACTCCGCTGGGCTTCGCTGTACTGGGCAACCGCAACTGGCTGCGCCTGGGGCCGATCCAGGTGCAGCCGTCGGAGATCGGGAAACTGGCGATCGTCGTCTACGGCGCGGCCGTCCTGGCCACGAAACGGCGCCTGCTGCGCCAGTGGCGCCACGCCATCGTCCCGCTTCTGCTGCCCTCCGGCGCCCTGCTCGTCGGTCTCGTCCTGCTGGGCCGCGACCTGGGTACCGCTCTCGTCCTGCTTGCGATCCTCGCCGGCCTGCTGTGGGCGGCCGGGGTCAGCGCGCGACTCTTCGGCCTTGCCGGTGCCGTCGGGGCGCTCGGAGTCGCCGCTTTGGTCCTGGTCAGCGGCAATCGGATGAGCCGCCTCAATCAGTGGCTGTCCTGCACCGATGTACACCAGTGCTGGCAGAGCGAGCATGGGCGCTACGCACTGGCGGACGGCGGACTGTCGGGTCTCGGGCTCGGAGCGAGCCGCGAGAAGTGGTTGTGGTTGCCTGAGCCGCACAACGACTTCATTTTCGCCATCATCGGCGAGGAGCTCGGGATCGGCGGGACGCTCATGGTGCTCGTCCTCTTCGCGCTCCTGGCGCTCGCCTGCTATCGCATCGTGCTGCGCACCGACGACCCGTTCGTCCGAGTCGCCACCGCCGGGGTGATGACGTGGGTCCTGGTGCAGGCCATGATCAACATCGGCTCCGTCATCGGCGCTCTCCCGGTCATCGGGGTGCCTCTGCCCCTGGTCTCAAGCGGAGGGTCCGCCCTGGTCACCACGCTCTTCGCCCTCGGCATGGTGATCTCCTTCGCGCGGAACGAGCCGGCCTGCCGCCGCGCCCTCGCTGCCCGGCCGAAGGTCGTGAGCCGATCGCTGGCCGTCTTCACCGCCCGCAGGACCCGAGGGACGCGAGCAGCACGGGGGACCCGGCGGTGACCGGTAGTCGCGCGGCCGCGCCGTCCAGCGTCGTTCTTGCGGGCGGTGGCTCGGCGGGGCACGTGTCTCCGCTGCTCGCGCTCGCGGACGCTCTCGTGCGGCGCGACCCCGACGTGCGGATCACCGCGTTGGGGACGGCCACCGGGCTCGAGGCCCGTCTCGTGCCCGCCCGCGGGTACGAATTACGCACCATCGACAAGGTCGCCTTCCCCCGCCGCATCTCCGGGGACGCGCTGCGCCTGCCCCACGCACTCTGGGGTGCTGTAGCCGCGGTCGATACGGTCCTGCGCGACAGCGGCGCCCGGGTCGTCGTCGGCTTCGGTGGATACGTGTCGGCCCCGGCCTACCTCGCGGCGCGGCGATGCGGCATCCCGATCGTCATCCACGAGCAGAACGCCCGCCCGGGCCTGGCGAATCGGCTCGGCGCGCGGCTGACACCCTTTGTCGCCACGACATTCGCAACGACGGCGTTGCCGCACGCCCGTGTCCTCGGGATGCCCCTGCGCGCCGAGATCGCGGGCCTGGACCGGGCGGCGCTGCGCGCGCAGGCTCGCGAGCACTTCGGGCTGGATCCCGACGCGCCGACCCTGCTGGTGACCGGCGGTTCGCTCGGCGCCCAGCGACTCAACCAGGGCCTCGGCGCGGCCGCGGCAACGCTCATCGGGAGCGGCGCGCAAGTGCTGCACCTGGCCGGGATCGGCAAGGAATTCGAGCCGCTCGGGGTTACTGGGAGCAGCGGTCCCGGCCGTTATGTCGTCCTCGCATACGCCGAGCGCATGGAGCTCGCCTACGCGGCCGCGGACCTCGTCGTCGCCCGTTCCGGAGCCAACACGGTGTGTGAGCTTAGCGCCGTGGGGCTGCCGGCGATCTTCGTGCCGCTGCCCATCGGGAACGGTGAGCAGCGACTCAACGCCGCCGGAGTCGTCGCGGCGGGCGGCGGTCTGCTCGCCGACGACGCCGAAGTCGACGCCGCCTGGGTCGAACGCGTCGTCGTCCCACTCCTGGCAGATCCGCAGCGATTGGCCCGCATGGCGGCTGCAGCGGCGCACGCAGGACAGCGGCACGCCGACGAGCGGCTCGCCGACCTCGTTCACCGTGCCTACCAGGAGGGCGTATGACAACGGCACGTTTCGACTACGGCGCCGACCCGCTGCCGGTCGGTGACCTCGGGGCCGTGCACGTCATCGGGATCGGCGGGGCCGGCATGTCGGCCGTCGCCCGACTCGCGCTGCAGGCCGGGTGCGTGGTGTCCGGCTCCGACGCCCGCGACTCGGCGGTCCTGGCCGCGCTCAGCGAGGCGGGCGCGCGGGTGAGCATCGGGCATGACGCCCGGAACATCGCGGGGGCCGACACGGTCGTCATCTCGTCGGCCGTCCGCGAGGACAACGTCGAGCTCGTCGCGGCCAGGGCCGCCGGGCGTCGCGTCCTGCACCGATCCCAGGCGCTGGCCGCCATCGCGGCCGGCCGGCGCAGCGTGGCGATCGCCGGCGCCAACGGCAAGACGACGACGACGGCGATGCTCACGGTCGCGCTGCAGTATGCGGGTGCCGAACCGTCGTTCGCCATCGGCGGCGAGCTCGCCGCGACCGGCGCCAATGCGGCCCTCGGCACGGGCGAGACGATGGTCATCGAGGCTGACGAGAGCGATGGCTCCTTCCTCGCCTACCGGCCGGACGTCGCGATCGTCACCAATGTCCAGCCCGATCACCTCGATTTCTACGGGACGTTCGAGGCGGTGCAGGAGGCCTACCTCGCCTTCGCCGAGTCGATTCGCCCCGGCGGACTGCTCGTCGCCTGCGCCGACGACGATGGCTCGGCGCGGCTGGCGCGCCGGATCGCAGATACGGGGGGCGTAGCCGAGGGACGAGGTGAGGTGCGTCGAATCCGGGTCGTCACCTACGGCACCGACGAGACCGCGGACGTGCGCCTTCGCACGCTGCGCTCGGAGGGGATGCACGCCCAGGCCGTGCTCACCAGCGCCGGTCGGGAGCACGAGCTGAGGCTCGCCGTCCCCGGTGAGCACAACCTGCGTAACGCCACTGCTGCCTTCATCGCCGCGACCCACGGCTGCGGAGCCGAGCAGGACGCGGTGATCGCGGGTCTGGCGTCCTACACCGGGACGCGCCGCCGCTTCGAGCCCAAGGGCGAGGCCGGGGGCGTGACGATCATCGACGACTACGCCCACAACCCGGGCAAGGTGGCCGCCGTCGTCGCGACTGCACGGCGTCTGGCCGGAGCGGGCCGGCTCGTCGTCGTCTTTCAGCCCCATCTCTACTCCCGGACTCGCGACTTCGCCCAGGCCCTGGCGTCCGGCATCGAGCCTGCCGACGTTGCGGTCGTACTCGACGTCTATGCGGCCCGGGAGGACCCGATGCCGGGTGTGACCGGAGAGCTCGTAGCGCGACACCTGCGCGGCCCGGAAGTGCACTACGTGTCCGATCGAACGACGGCCGCGGTGACAATCGCGCAGCTGACTAAACCGGGAGATCTGTTGTTAACCGTCGGTGCCGGGGATGTCACCGAGATCGGCCCGGCCGTGCTCGAACTGCTGGGGGCAATCGCGCCATAGCAGCGAAGACGGAGGAGCGGTGCGTTGCCCGGCTCCGACAAGCAAGGGGTGATCGATGTGTTCGTGGGGGCGCGAGAATTTGCATCGCGAAGGCGTGCGAACGCCAGGCCGCGTGACGCGGCGTCCAGCAGTAAAAACGGGCCTACCGTTGGTGCTGGTTCGGCGGCCGCGGCGGGCCACGACGGCGCTCGGCGTATGGCGCTCGTCGTGATCTGCGTGTGCACGCTTGGCGGCGCGGGGGCCGGGGTCGTCTGGCTGGCGCCGATGACCAGAGTCTCGCAGATCGTGGTGCGCCAGGTATCCGACGGCACCTCCTCCGGCGGGTCGGGCGGCGCTGCGACGCGCGGACTCGACCAGGCCAACCGTCGCGCGATCGACCGAGCAGCAGAGTCGGCCTTAGGTCAGCCTCTAGTTGAAGTTGACACTCAAGCGATTGAATCCCGCGTCGTGGCGCTTGGACGCTATCGCAAGGTCGTGGTCGATCGAGGATGGCCCGACGCGATCCGGATCGCGGTCTTGCCCCGCGTCCCGGTTCTCGCCGTGGCGGCGCCAGGGCGCCAGGCGGACCTGCTCGACGAGTCGGCGACCGCCTACGAAAGGGTCCAGAAGGAGCCGACGGATCTGCCGGTCGCACACCTGGC
>JAUNUZ010000162.1 GCA_030537915.1 Micrococcales bacterium | reverse complement strand
CATCGTTCACACGACAAGCCGTTCAGCCACGACATGCCCGTCGTGCAGGAGCGCTTCGAGGTGCTCGTGCCCGTGACGCTGCGGCCGGGCTCACCCCGGATCTTCGGCCGGTAGAGCGATGCGCGCCGTCGTCTACGACGCCTATGGGCAGCCCCCGCAGGTTCTCGACGTGCCCGCACCGTCGGCGCCCCCCGGCGGGGTCGTCGTGCGGGTCGCAGCCACGGGGGTATGCCGTTCCGATTGGCACGCGTGGATGGGGCACGACCCCGTGGCCTTGCCGCACGTGCCCGGTCACGAGCTCGTCGGGACGATCGAGGCCCTCGGGTCCGGGGTGCGCGAATGGCGGGTCGGGGATCGCGTCACTGTGCCCTTTGTCTGCGGCTGCGGCGTGTGCGCGACCTGCCGGGCGGGCGATCCGCAGGTGTGCCCCCACCAGACCCAGCCGGGCTTCACCGGGTGGGGTTCCTTCGCCGAGTTCGTCGCGCTGCACAGCGCCGACGCAAATCTCGTCCGGGTGCCTGAGGCGATCGGGGACGCCGAGGCTGCGGCGCTCGGCTGCCGCTTCGCGACGGCCTACCGCGCTGTCACGGCGCACGGGGGTATCGGAGTCGGCCAAGGTCCGCAGCGCCCGTGGCTCGCCGTCTTCGGCGTCGGCGGGGTCGGGCTCTCGGCGCTGCTCATCGGGTCCGCCCTGGGCGCGCGGGTCGTCGCCGTCGACGTCAGCGCCGACGCCCTTGCCACCGCGAGGCGGCTCGGCGCCCACGCCACGATCCTCGCCGGCTCGGATGAGCCGCACGCCCTGGCCGAGCGCGTGCACGAGGCCACCGACGGCGGGGCGCACGTGGGCATCGACGCGATCGGCAACCCCGCGGTTGTCGCCGCGTCCGTCCTGTCGCTGCGTCGCAGGGGCCGCCACGTCCAGGCTGGCCTCCTGCTCGGCGACAACGCCTGGACCGCCCTGCCGATGGACCGCGTCGTCGCGCACGAACTGCGGGTGTACGGAACCCACGGGCTCGCGGCCGCCGACTACCCGGCGATGCTCGCCCTCGTCGCGGCGCAGATCGACCTGTCGGTCCTCCTGGGGCGGGTCATCGGCCTCGGTGAGGCGCCCGAGGCGCTCGCCGCGATGAGCAGACCGCCCTCGCCGGACGGTTCGGGAATGACCGTCGTGGACCTGACGCGCTGACCTGTCGGCTCCCGATCGGGCCGCTCGGCGGCGGCCACGCGGCAGGCCCCGCGCGCAGCAGATGGGGGAGAGGCGCAGGAGCCCGCGCAGCGCTCGCTACAGTTGGCGCGTGCAGCGATGGAGCGATGTCAGCCAGATCCCCGCGGACCTCGACGGTTCTGTCGTCACCCTCGGCAATTTCGACGGTGTCCATCGAGGTCACCGCCTCGTCCTCGCCGAGGTGGCGGCCCGTGCTACCGCCGCCGGGCTGTGCTCGGTAGCGGTGACCTTCGATCCCCACCCGCTGGCCGTGCTCTTCCCGGAGCGGGCACCGCACCTCATCACCACCCTCGAGCACCGCCTCAGCCTGCTCGAGGCGGCCGGCATCGACGCGGTCTACGTCATGGAGTTCACGCGCGAACTGGCGACGTGGAGTCCCGAGCGCTTCGTGGAGGAGGTCTTCGTCGAGACGCTGCGGGCGCAGACCGTCGTCGTCGGGCAGGACACCCGCTTCGGGGTGCGGAACTCCGGCGACGTGCACACGCTGCTGGAGTTGGGCGAGAAGCTTGGCTTCGAGGTTGTGACCATTCTCGATCAGGGCGACGACGAGGGGGATGGGGGTCAGCTGATCCGATGGTCCTCCACGCAGGTGCGGGGCCTGCTCGCGGACGGTGATGTCGCCGGCGCGGCCGCCGTCCTGGGTCGGCCGCACCGCGTCTCCGGGGTCGTCGTGCACGGTGATCATCGCGGCCGTGACCTGGGCTATCCCACCGCGAACCTCGAGCAGCACTGTGCCGGACTCATCCCGGTCGACGGGGTGTATGCAGGATGGCTGCTGCGGCCGCACCTGCCGGAGACCGACCACGATCGCACGCTGCCCGCGGCGATCTCCGTCGGCACCAACCCGACCTTCGACGGCACCCACCGCCGCGTCGAGGCCTACGTGCTGGATCGCACCGACCTCGAGCTCTACGGCGAATCCGCGACGATCGAGTTCGTCGAGCGGCTGCGGCCGACCCTTCGCTTCGAATCCGTTGACGAGCTGCTCGAGCAGATGGCCCAGGACGTCGTCGATTGTCGTCGGATCCTGTCCACGATCGTGCCGAGTTAAGCCCGCGTGAGCGCCCTGCGGTAGCGGGAAACCCTGCCCGAGATCCCCGTTGGGCGTATCCGGGAGGCGTTACGTCCGGGGCGGCCGGCGCCGAAGGTGTCGGCGATTGGGGCCTGTCGGTTGGCTCGCCTACGCTGACACCCATGTCTGGACAGTCCCGCTTCGAAGAGCTCGAGCCACTGCTCGAGCGCGTGAGCAAGCCGATCCAGTATGTCGGCGGTGAGCTGAACTCCCAGATTAAGGACTGGGAGTGCGGCGGTCCGGACACCGTCAGGTGGGCGCTGATGTATCCGGACGCCTACGAGATCGGCCTGCCCAACCAGGGCGTCATGATCCTCTACGAAGTGCTCAATGAGCGCGGCGATGCCCTGGCGGAGCGTACGTATGCCGTGTGGCCCGACCTCGAGGCGCTGATGCGCGAGCACGAGGTCCCGCAGCTGACCGTCGACGGCCACCGCGCCGTGCGCGATTTCGACGTCTTCGGGCTGAGCTTTCCGACCGAGCTCAACTACACCAACATGCTGACCGCCCTCGACCTGGCCGGGATCCCGCTGCACGCGGACGACCGCCGCGAGGACGATCCGATCGTCCTCATCGGCGGGCACGCGAGCTTCAACCCCGAGCCGGTCGCCGACTTCGTCGACGCGGTCGTGATCGGTGATGGTGAGGAAGCGGTCATCGCGATCACCGACATCCTGCGCGACTGGAAGACGCAGGGGAGGCCGGGCGGGCGACACGAGCTGCTCCTACGCCTGGCGCGCACCGGCGGTGTCTACGTGCCCGCGTTCTACACCGTGGACTTCGACGACGCCGGCTTCGTCGCCGGCATCGGGGTCCGCGACGACCTGGTCGCCGCGGGTGTCCCACAGACGGTGAGCAAGCACACGGTGATGGACCTCGACGCGTGGCCCTACCCGAAGCAACCCCTGGTCCCCCTCGCCGAGAGTGTGCACGAGCGGATGAGCGTCGAGATCTTCCGCGGTTGCACGCGCGGCTGTCGCTTTTGCCAGGCCGGCATGATTACCCGCCCGGTGCGTGAGCGCTCGATCACCGGCATCGGCGAGATGGTCGAGCGGGGGCTCGCCGCGACCGGATACGAGGAGGTCGGGTTGCTCTCTTTGAGCAGCGCCGACCACTCCGAGATCGCCCAGATCACCAAGGGTCTCGCGGATCGCTACGAGGGGACCCAGACGGGGCTGTCGCTGCCGAGCACACGCGTCGACGCCTTCAACATCGACCTGGCCAACGAGCTGACACGCAACGGGCGTCGCTCCGGTCTGACATTTGCTCCCGAAGGCGGCAGCGAGCGGATCCGGCGCGTCATCAACAAGATGGTGAGCGAAGAGGACCTCATCCGCACCGTCGCGGCCGCGTACGAGGCCGGCTGGCGGCAGGTCAAGCTCTACTTCATGTGCGGGCTTCCCACCGAGACCGACGAAGACGTCCTGCAGATCGCCGACCTCGCGAAGCGCGTCATCGAGACCGGCCGCCAGATCAGCGGCCGTCGCGACATCCGCTGCACGGTGAGCATCGGGGGTTTCGTACCCAAGCCGCACACGCCGTTCCAGTGGGCCGCGCAGCTGTCGGCGGCCGGCACCGACGACCGGCTGCGCAAGCTGCGCGAGGCGATCCGCTCCGACCGGGGCTACGGCTCAGCGATCGGATTCCGCTATCACGACGGTCAGCCCGGGATCGTCGAGGGACTGCTTTCGCGCGGTGACCGGCGGGTCGGGCGCGTCATCGAGGCGGTTTGGCGCGATGGCGGGCGGTTCGACGGATGGAGCGAACACTTCTCCTACGAGCGCTGGATGCGCTGCGCCGAATCGGCCCTGGCCGGAACGGGCGTCGATGTCGACTGGTACACGACGCGAGAGCGGGCCGAGGATGAGATTCTGCCCTGGGACCACCTTGACTCCGGTCTTGACAAGGCCTGGTTGTGGGACGACTGGCAGGACGCGCTCGACGCCCGGGAGCAGGACGATTGCCGCTGGACGCCGTGCTTCGACTGTGGCGTATGCCCGCAGCTGGGCACGCAGATCGAGATCGGCCCGACCGGCAAGACCCTGCTGCCCCTCACCGTGCTCGGCTCAGGCCGGGAGGAGATGCTCGAGGCGGTCTCGGAGTGAGCACACCGGCGATTCCACTGACGTGACCGGCACCGGACCTGCCCGCGGCAGGACAATGGGCGGGTGACTGCTGCCGGCTCGTCCGCCCTCCTGACGCTGTCGTCCGTGGGGGACGTCGCGCGACTCGTCGCAGTCGTCGCCGTCTGCGCCGTCCTGGCCGCGCTCGTGCGCCGCGCGAGCGGCCTTGGACAGGGTCGCGAGGAGCTGGTGGCCGTCGCGCGTGCGACCGTGCAACTGGCCTTGGTCGGCGCGGTCATCGCGCTCGTGCTCCAGTCCTGGTGGGCAACCGCGACGTTCCTTGCGCTGATGGTCGTCGTGGCGTCCTGGACGAGTGCGGGCCGGATGGGTCTGGGTCGGCGCGGGTGGATCCTCGCCCCGGTTGCGCTCGGTGCGCTGCCGGTGACCGTGGGTCTGCTGGCCTCGGGCCTGTTGCCACTTCAGCCCATCGCGGTCATCCCCACGGCCGGGATCCTCATCGGCAACGCGATGACCGCCACGACCCTGGGCGGCAAGCGCAGCCTCGACGCTCTCGTCGAGCGGCGGGGGGAGTACGAGGCGGGCCTCTCGATCGGTCTCATGGCTCGCGACGCCGCCCTGCTCGTCAGCCGGGACGCCGCGAGGCTGGCGCTGCTGCCCGGCCTGGACCAGACCCGCACCGTGGGGATCGTCACGCTGCCCGGTGCCTTTGTCGGAACGCTGCTGGGGGGCGCGACACCGCTGGAGGCCGCGGCGCTGCAGCTCGTCGTGCTCGCCGGGATCCTGCTCAGCCAGTCCGTGGCCGTTGCCCTCGTGCTTGAGCTGGTCGTCCGGGGGACTGTGCGCGCTCCCGCACATGCCGGCTAGGCACCGAGCGGTCCGCGCCAGCGGGCCCGGTTCGCCGGCTCCTTAACGATGTGCCTCGTTTAAACGGACAGCGTCGTTTCAATTGCGGCACGCCCGGCGTAGGGTCGTCTGCGGAGGTAGCGCGATGTGCCAGTACTGCGGGTGTCAGGAGATCAAGACGATCGGCTTGCTCATGGCCGAGCACGTCGAGATCCAGAACTACTGCGGCCAGACCCGGCGATGCGTCGAGAGCGAGGACATTGCCGGCGCGATCGATCAGGTGCGGGCGCTGGCCCGTGTCATGCAGATCCACAACGCGGTCGAGGAGCGGGCTCTCTACCTCTCGATGACGCGCTTCGAGGAGTTCGAGCCGCAGGCCGGCATCCTCTACGAGGAGCACGACGAACTCGACGAGATCATCGCGGCGACACTGGCGCTGGCCGACCAGGGGCGACCGGAGCAGATCGACTGGCGCCCAGTTCTGTGCGCCTTCGACGTCCTTTATGAGCACATCATCCGGGAGGACAACGGGCTCTTTCCGGCGGCGGCCGTGGTGCTGGACGCGGCCGACTGGGAACGTTGCGAGCGCGTCCGGGAGCAAGCGGAGCGATCGGAGCAGCCGAGCGCGTCGGGTAGTGGGTGAGTTGCGCGCGGTGTGCCGTGGGCGGGCACGGGACCGCGTGC
>JAUNUZ010000161.1 GCA_030537915.1 Micrococcales bacterium | reverse complement strand
CCACCCGGGCCAGACGGCAGAGCGCCTTGGCCGACCACTCCGGTGGCGGGTACTTCATCGCCAGGCGTGACCCGCGTCTCTGCGGAGGCTGCCGGCTCGTTCATGAATCAATGATAGGGGCTCAGATTGTCAGCAGGGACTCCACGTCGTAATCGCGCAACCTGTCCCGGCCGCGCAGGAATCCGATCTCGACGATGACGTCGACGGCGACCACCTGGGCCCCCCCTCGCTCTACCAGCTCGCACGCTGCCGCTGCGGTGCCACCGGTGGCGATCACGTCGTCCATGACAAGGACGCGGGCGCCAGCCGTGCACGCGTCCTGGTGCACCTCGATCGTCGCCGAGCCGTACTCCAGGTCGTAGGAGGCGGTGAAGGTCGCTGCCGGCAGCTTGCCCTTCTTGCGGATCGGGATGAACCCGACGCCCAGGGCGACCGCGCAGGCGGTCCCGATCATGAAACCTCGCGCCTCGATGCCGGCGATAAAGTCGACCCGACCCGCGTAGCGCGTCACCACGTCATCGACGACGGCCTTGAGCGCCGACGGGTCCGCGAGCAACGGCGTGAAGTCCTTGAAGACGACCCCCGGCTTGGGGAAGTCGGGCACGTCCTGCAGGTGAGAGGCGACGAGCTCGGCGAGGTGTTCGCGATGCATGCGGCCTTTCTATCGTGTCGTATCCCGGACCGGCCGACCGCCTGCGGGCTGGCGCCCGGAGCGGGCGGCGCGATGGAGCCCTCACCGCTGCGAGCGCGGGCGCTTCTTGGGTTGGTTGCGGGGTCCGCGATTACCCTCACGAAGGGAGGGGTGCAGCGGGCGTCCGGTGGCGGTGTAGCCCTGCGCGTCGCCAAGGTCCACGACGGAGGTCGAGCCGGACCGCGCTCCCGAGACGACGCCGGAGTCAGCCGGCCCCGTCGACATGGCGTTCGCCCCGCCGGAGCCGAATACCTGCACCGGTACGGCCTGCGCCGCGCCCTCGGAGTCCGCGCGGGCGCCTGCTGCAATCGCCGCCCGCTCCTGGTAGCGAGCGGCCCGCTTGGCCAGATCCTTCATCGCAGGCTCTCGTTCCCGCAGCCACGCGAGCAACGGCGTCGCGATGAAGATCGAGCTGTAGGTGCCGACGGCGATACCGACGAAGAGCGCAAGCGACAGGTCGAGCAAGGTGCCCGGACCGATGACCGTGAAGCCCATGACGAGGATCGCGCCGACCGGCAGCAGGGCGACGACCGAGGTGTTGATCGAGCGGACGAGCGTCTGGTTGACCGCCAGATTGGCCGCCTGCGAATACGACCGGCGGCCGTTGGAGCTCGCTTCCGTCGTGTTCTCGCGGACCTTGTCGAAGACGACGACGGTGTCGTAGAGGGAGTAACCCAGAATCGTCAGGAAGCCGATCGTCGAGGCCGGCGTGACTTCGAAGCCCGTGAGGGCATAGACCCCGACCGTGATGAAGATGTCGTGGAAGAGCGCCACGAGGGCCGCGAACGCCATCTTCCACGTGCGGAAGTAAACACCGAGCAGGATCGAGACGAGCGCGAGGAACCACACGATGGCCTGGAGTGCCTTCTGGCTCACCGAGGCCCCCCAACTGGGGCCGACGATCGAGGCGCTGACGTCGGCATCCGGCACGCTAAAAGCCTTCGCCAGGCCGGCCGAGACGTCCTGGGCCCGGCGGTCGTCGAAGCGCTCGGTCTCGACGCGCACGGTGTCGCTGCCGATGAGCGTCACGTTCGCCTCGGAGACGCTGCCGACCCGCGACACGACCCCGCGCGCCTTGTCGACATACCCGCTCGTGTTGGTCACACCCGGCACGCGGAAGTCCGAGCCACCGGTGAACTCGATCCCCAGGTTGAGGCCGCGGATCGCCAGGCCTGCCCCGACGATGACCAGCAGCGCCACGGAGATGAGCAGCCAGGTGCGCAGCTTGCCGACGAAGTCGATCGAACGCTTGCCGGTGTAGAGGTCGTTGCCGAAGACGGCAAACTTGTTCTCGCTCATGCCGTCTCCTCGCAGTCGTCGCGCGCGTGGCGCACCCTGGGGATGGGCGTTGCCTGCCGCCCGCGTGCTTCCTCGCCGCTCATGCCCGGCTCCCTTCGGCCGTCGCGCCCGCGGCAGCCGGCGTCGCGTCGGCGTGCTTGCGGTCCGCGATTGTCACTCGTCCCCGCCCCCGGTAGCGCGGCTGGGCGCCCAGGGTCGCGCGGTCGAAGCCCGACCACTTATGCCCCTCACCGAAGAACTTCGTGTGAGACAGGATCGACAGCAGCGGATGCGTGAACAGGAATGTCACGAGGACGTCCAGGATCGTCGTCAGCATGAGCATGAACGCGAAGCCACGCACGTTGCTCGAGGCCAGCACGTACAGGACGGCGGCGGCGAGGAAGTTGACGCCGTCGGAGACCAGGATCGTGCGCCGGGCGCGGTCCCACCCGGTCTGCACCGCGGACTGCAGGCGCCTGCCCTCGCGCACCTCGTCGCGGACACGCTCGAAATAGACGATGAACGAATCGGCCGTCGTGCCGATCGCCACGATGGCGCCGGTGACCCCCGCCATCGTCAGGCGCAGGTTGTACGCCCAGCCGAAGAGCGTCAGACACAGGTAGGTGAGCAGCGCGACAATGAGCAGCGAGGCGACCGTCACGAAGCCGAGCGCGCGGTACTGCAGGAGCGAGTAGGCGACGACGAGCGCCAGGCCGATGAGCCCCGCGATGATGCCGAGCCGCAGTTGCCCTCCACCGATGGTCGGCGACACCTGCTCGGTCGACTGCACCTGGAAGGACATCGGCAGGGCACCGAACTTCAGCTGGTCCGCCAGGGCCTTGGCCGAATCGGACGTGAAGTTGCCGGTGATCTGCGCCTGGCCGTTGGGGATCGCGCTCTCGAAGCGGGGCGCTGAGACCACCTTGTTGTCGAGGACGACCGCGAGCTGGTTGCGGGGCTCCGGCAGCGGCACCATGTACGCGCTGATCGCCGCGTAGGCCGCCGTCGGGTCCCCACCCCTCATCTGCAGGTTGACCTGGTACCCACCGGTCGGTTGGCCCTGCTGGTTCGTCGAGGGCCCTGAGCTGGCGTCGGCCAGGTCAGCGCCGGAGATGACCGCCGGGCCGAGCAGATACATCGTCGAGCCGTCGTCGCTGCAGGAGATCGAGGGCTGGCGCAGATCTTCCTTCGTCGGGTCGTAGACGGGCTGCTTGCGGCAGTCGTAGTTCGCGAGCTTCTCCTGCCACGCAGGAGTGAGCCACGCCTCGCTGGTCGCGTACTCGACGAGCTTCTTGGGGTCCTTGGCGTCAGCGTCGCTGATCGTCGGCGTGCCGTCCTTGCTCGCCGAGGCGCCGGTCGGCAGGCCGATGCCGGGGCCCTGGCTCACACCGGGGGTCGGCGTCGCCGCGGCGGCGGGCTTCGGCGGGCTCGTGGCCGCGGGCGTGGCCGGGGCACTGGTCGCAGCCGGGAGTGAACCCCGGGCGGCTGGCGCACCTTGCCGCAGGCTCTGCGGCAGGACCGCACCGGCCGTCGAGGCTGACGCCTTCGGGGTGGGGGCCTGGGTTGCGGGGGTCTTGGGGCTTGCCTTGGGCGTCGCGGTCCCGGTCGGCGCCTTCGTCGCAGTGCCCGCCCCCGGCGTAGCCGCCGGAGTGGGAACAGCCTGAGGCTGGGCCGACAGCGCCGTGATCACCGGGCGGAATCGCATCTGGGAGGACTGCCGCAGCGCGTCCTCCTGCTCCTTGTTCATGCGGCCCGGCACCGAGACGACGACGTTGTCTCCGAGCGTGGCGACCTCGGCCTCAGAGACGCCCTGACCATCGACGCGCGCGCGCATGATGTCGACCGCTTGGGCGAGTTGCTCGGTGTTCACCGAGCTCCCTGCGGCGACCTGGGGCTGCAGGATCATCTGCGTGCCGCCCTCGAGGTCGAGGCCGAGCTTGGGGGTCCACTGCCCGCCTCGCCACTGCGCGACCGCCCCGAGCATGCCGCCCAGCAGCAGGCAGATGAGCAGCATGTAGACGAGGGCCCGGCGGTGCGGGCGAGTCTTGGCGTTGGCCATGGGTTCAGTCCCCGATCCGTGAGGTGGCGGCAGCCGCCCGGGGCTGGTCCGTGCCTGCCGGCGGCTGTCCGCTCCCGGCTCGATCCATGGTGAAGTGTCCTCATCGATGCTGTGCGAAGGTACGCCGTGGTCTGACCTGGCCCAATCCCCCATCCGGCCGGGCGTACTCGGTGGCCGCGGAAGGTGCGGACGCCTCGATCGAGTTTAGGTGACGCCTGCGCCCGGGTGTTAACGAGCCGCGCCGACGCGCCGTGCCCAAGCCCGTTCCGGGCCTGCGGACGGCCCCTGGCGCCGACTCGGATCGAGCTCAGGTGGGCGGTCGAGTGGGCGAGCCCGTCAGCTTGCCGCCACCCGGCTTCTAGACTCGATCACCGTGGCCACCCCCAGCCCGATCATCGGGATCCTCGCGGTGCAAGGCGATGTCCGCGAGCACGCTCGCGCTCTGCTCGCGGCGGGCGCCCAGCCGACCCCGGTGCGTCGCCCGCAGGAGCTCGCGACGGTAGCAGGCCTGGTCATCCCGGGTGGGGAGTCGACAGTTATCGACAAGCTGATGCGCGCCTTCGACCTCTTCGAGCCGTTGCGAACCGCCATCGCGGGCGCGCTGCCCGTCTACGGCTCGTGCGCGGGCATGATCCTGCTCGCCCGGGAGATCCTCGACGCGCCGGCGGATCAGCAGACGCTGTCCGGCATGGACCTCACCGTGCGGCGCAATGCCTTCGGCAGGCAGGTCGACTCGTTCGAGACGGATCTCACGTTCGTGGGGTTGCGCGACCCGCAGCGCCTGCTGCGGGCGGTTTTCATCCGGGCGCCGTGGGTGGAGCGACACGGACCCGGCGTCGAAGTGCTCGCCCGGGTGCCGGGCACCGGCCCGGCGGCAGGGCGGGTGGTGGCCGCCCGCCAGGGGGACCTGCTCGTCACGTCCTTCCACCCCGAGGTAACCGGGGACACCCGGGTCCACGAGTTCTTTGTCGGCATGGTCCGAGCGCGGCGGGCCTGACTGAGGATTCTTGTGCCGGTAACTTGGCTCAGCTCGCCAAACCATCCGCCGTCGATCGATCGGAGCCAGACCATGGACACCACCGCGCTGCGCCAGGCTTACCGCAATTTCCTGGACGTCGCTGAAGCCGGCGGCTTCACTGCCCCGCCTGCCGGTGAGTGGACCGCCGAGCAGCTGCTTGCTCATATTGTCGCCGCCGATACCGGCATCGCCGCGATCGCGCTCGGCGTCGCTTCCGGGCAGCGCCCCTCCTACGACAACCGCTACTCCCTCGACGGCTGGAACCTCACCCGCCTCGTCGACCAGAGCCATGACCTGCCAGGTCTTATCGAGCTCGCACGTCGGCGGGGCCAGCTGCTTTGTGACATCGCCGAGCAACTCACCACACCTGAGCTCGATGCGCCCGTGAACTGTCTGATCCTGTCTGGCTGCCACGTCATGGCCGACACTGCGCAAACGCTGGGCCAACTCATCCAGGGCGTCGCCGCGGTACACCTGCCTCGGCACGCCGATCAGCTGACTGCCCTGCGCGCTGCTTCTTCCTGACCCCGCGGCTGCCCACGCCGCCCGTGAGCGGGCCGAGCCGGCCCGCTTCGTCTGCCTGATCTTCGACGATCACCAGGAGGGCGGCCCAAGGTGCGAGCGTGCGAGCAGATGTGCGCGCTCGGCCTCGTTCGAGGTGAGCCCGGCGGCACGCTCGAACTCAGCTCGTGCCTCGTGGCAGCGGCCGAGCTTGGCCAGCAGATCCGCACGCACGCTCGGCAGCAGGTGGTAGTTGCGAAGCGCGGCAACGCCGAGCAATGTGTCGGCCACAGCGAGCCCGGCGGCCGGTCCTTCGGCCATGGACACAGCGACCGCGCGGTTCAGCTCGACGATCGGCGAG
>JAUNUZ010000160.1 GCA_030537915.1 Micrococcales bacterium | reverse complement strand
TGACGAGCTTGTCAACGAGGTTCACGGCATTGCAGACGTGGTTGGGCACTACCCGCACGATGCTGCCGAGCTCGGGCAGCTCGCCACCGACCATGTCCACCACCGCATGGTGCTCGGAAAGGAGAACGATTCGCGCGTCCGGGTAGTCCAGGAGGCGGCCGAAACCGGTGGCATAGCCCGCGCGGTCGGCGCCGATGACCTTGCTCCCCGAGTCGAGGACGGCTCGGCCGCCCGCATGACTGACGACTGTCGCATAGGCGGTCAGGGCGATCTCGTCGGCCCGAGCGCTCCCTAGCTCCCACTGCTGGGCGTCCCCGAAGACGTAGACGCCCGGCCGCCGCTCGGTCGCGACCGAGCTGTCCGCGAACTCCAGGCTCGGCGTCGACCCGCCGCTGACGATCCTCGGCTCGACTCCCGCGGCCCGCAGGCGCGTTGCCGCCTGCGCGAGGGCCGCGGCCTCGTCACCGCCTGCCTGTGCGCGGCCGCCTCCGAGTGCGTAGGAGTGCCCAGGGAACGTGAAGATCCCCGCGCACGCCAGACCCGCCTCGATCACCGCCCGCGCTACCCCACCGGCCTCCCCCGGTGACACCCCGGAGCGGTGGTGCCCGCTGTCCACCTCGACAACGACCTCCAGCGGCACCGCACCCGCTCTGGCAGCGGCGCGAGCGAGTTGTGCAACTCCCTGCAACGAATCCACTCCGACTCGCAGGCGACACCGCTGCGCCAACGCCCGAATCCGCTCGATCTTGGCGGTGTCGACCCACAAGGGGTAGGCGATGAAGATGTCGTCGAAGCCTCCTTCGGCGAAGACCTCCGCTTCACCGAGGGTCGCGACGGTGATGCCGACGGCGCCCGCCTGCACCTGCAGCCGCGCGATCTCCAGACATTTGTGCGTCTTGACGTGGGGCCGCAGCGCGAAGCCGGCGTCCCGGCCGCGCGCGGCCATGCGCGCAATGTTGTCGCGCAGGACTTCTTCGTCGACAACGAGGTACGGGGTGGCAGGCACAGAGGTCACACCGCGAGGTTACGACGGCGCAGGAGCCCCACCTAGGCGCACCGAAGGCGCAGCCCTCAAGGGGTCAGATCGGGATCGGGCGCGACGACGCTGTTAGCCTTGCCTAACTCATCTGCGGCTCGGGGGGAGGACTCGCGGCATGGCCTGGGTGAACGAACTCCCGGTAGCGGCGGCCTTCGCCGCGCTCTTCGCAATCGTGATGCTGCGCGCCAACGCCACGTATTGGATCGGCCGCGGGTTACGCGCCGGCGCGGCCCACAGCCGGCTCGGTGTCGGCTTCGTCGGCCGGTCGACGCCGCGTGCGGAGCGGCTCGTCGCATCGTGGGGTCCGGGAGCTGTGACGCTGTCGTTCCTGACAATCGGCCTACAGACGGCGATCAATGCCGGCGCCGGCGCCGTGCGGATGCCGATGCACCGCTACCTGCCCGCGGTCGTCCTCGGATCACTCATCTGGGCGACGATCTATTCGGCCCTGGGAACGGCTTTGCTCATCGGCGCACAACACCTGCTCGCAGCCTGAGCGCCGACCCTGAGACAGTCCCGCCTCAGGGCTTGCTCGGCAACCCGTGCGAGCCGGTCCACGGACGCCTTGAGTAGCGCCGGGGTCGTAGCGCGAGCGCGCTCGAGTCGGCTCTGGTCCCGCAAGTCGGTCGCTCGACGAACTCAGCGACGCTTGCCGCGAGCAGGCGCCGCGCCCCGGCGCTTGGGCCGACGCGCCGTGGTCGGCATCCACACATCCATCCACGACTCCATGAGTTCGCGCTGGGCCTCGCCGTGGATCTTGAGCGCGTCGCCGTGCGCCATGGAGACCTGCTTGCGAGCCGAGGCCGCGGTCTGCCCGTAGGCGGTGTAGGCGACCCGGTTCGCTGCGCTCAGGTAGGCCGACATCCAGGGGTTTCTCGCCACGGTGCACCTCATTCTCCCGGGCGTGGCCGGGGGTTTCACGGGCAGCTTGTCCCCCCGCGCCGTGCCACAGTACGGGGTCGAGCCGAGCGGGGTCGAGCCAAGAACCATACGCGGCTCCGTCACCTGGGCGCTCCTGCTGCGTCAGCTGAGTCATTGGCGCTCCCCGAGCGACGCGATCGGATGACAGGCGATGCGTCAGGCCGCGGCGCTCTGCTGAATGACGTCGAAGGCCCAGACCTCATGTGCGTCGGCGAGCGTCTCGCTGCGCGGTGTCCGGGCGGCACTCCAGGCCTCGTAGGCGTCCTGATCACGCCAGTGCGTCACGACGAGCCACAGATCCTTGCCATCGGCGGGACGAAGGAGTTCGAACCGCTCGAAGCCGTCGGCCTGGTCGACCTTGCCGGGACGGTTCGCGAAGCGCTCGGCGAAACCCTCGGCGTGGTCGGCGGGGACGGTGAGCGCGTTGACGGTGACATAGGACATGCCGCCATCCTGCAGCACACGCGCGGCGCGGCACCGGACCTTGGGCCCCCAGCGTCGCTCAGCCGGAGGCTCGAGCAGGGTCCGTGGCTCGGCGGGCGGTGGCCAGGTTGCGGGCCACGAGGACGATCGCGAGCGCGACGCCCGCAAGGGTCGTGATCAGCCCGTCCGCGATGAAGATCAGCAACATGGCGGTGAGAATGGGTACGAGGTAGCGGAACGCCCACACGACATACCCGCCGAAGGACGGCATGGTGACGCCCGCCTTCTCGGCGACAGCCTTGACCATGAAGTTGGGGCCATTGCCGATATACGTGATCGCCCCGCAGAACACAGCGCCCAGGCTGATCGCTACGAGGTAATCCGCTGGCACGTTTGCTACCCGCGGATCGCCCGGTAGTTGCGAGGCCATCTCGAAGAACGTCACATACGTCGGTGCATTGTCGAGGACTGAGGAGAGGCCACCGGTGAAGATGAAGAAGGTAACCTCATTGAGCGGCAGGGTGGGCGCGATATTCGACAGGTATTTCAGGGCCGGGATCATCGTGAGGAAGATGCCGATGAAGATGGCGGCGACCTCCTGGATCGGCGCCCACGTGAACTCGTTGTTGACGAAGCGCGTGTGCCGATCCCCCAGCACGAACGACGCGGCCGAGGCCGCGAGCATGACGAGTTCGCGCCAAGGGATCCAGGCCGCAACGCTGGCGTGACCCTCCGTGATCGCATGTAGGTCGAGGGAGGGCACGAACGCCACAGCCGCGACGATGCAGGCCAGGTAACCGAAGTTGCGCTTGCCCTGCAACCCGAGCCGCGTCGCCGTGGCCAGATCGAATCGGACGTCCTCGGGCCGCTCCCGCGCGTACTCGCGGCGATCGAGCGCGTAGTAGGTCAGGAGCAGCATCGCGTTGACGAACAACCACTCCGGGAAGAGATGCATCGTCCACAGGAAAGGCACCCCGCGCAGCATTCCGAGGAACAGCGGCGGATCGCCGAGCGGGGTGAGCAGCCCACCGCAGTTGGCGACGATGAGGATCGTGAAGATCACCGTGTGCGCTTTACGCTTGCGCTCCACATTCGTATTGAGGATAGGGCGGATGAGCAACATTGCAGCACCGGTCGTCCCGACGAACGAGGCCAGAAGACCGCCGAGGGCGAGAAAGGCCGTGTTGACCTTCGGGGTCGCCGCAAGGTCGCCGGAGAGAAAAATCCCACCCGAGACAACGAAGAGCGAAAGCAACAGCATGATGAACTGGGAGTACTCGACGAGCGCGTGGATGACAGTGCCAGGAGCGCCGCCAAGAATGAACCAGAGGCCGACCGGCACACCGAGAACGAGCGCGAGAATGAGCTGATTGCGAGGCCGGTCCCAATAGTGCGCGGTGGCCGGGATGAGCGGGAGGATCGCGATGCTGAGCAGCATCGCGACGAAGGGGATGATGCTCCACCAGGCGACGACCATGGCGCGGGCTCCTAGGGACGATTGGGTTGGCCGTGAGTGTAGGGGGTCGCGGCCCGCGCCAGGCCCGGGCCGGGCCCGCCTGTGTGGGGCACCACGGACGTAGAGTGCAGCGGTGGCTCCCGACTGGCTCGCCTCGATGCGTGGCGCGATAGACGCCGCTCCACCGGCCTGGTTCGCCGCCCATCCCGCACCGCCGAACCCGCACCGCTCATCGGCCGTCCTCGTGCTCCTCAGCCCCAGCCTCACTGGTCCGCCCGGCACCTGCGCGATCGTGCTCACCGAGCGCGCACACAGCCTGCGCTCGCACGCGGCCCAGGTCGTCTTCCCCGGCGGTCACGTCGATCCCGGAGAAACGAGCACCCAGGCCGCGCTGCGCGAGAGCACCGAAGAGGTGGGGCTGAATCCGGGCAGCGTCGACATCGTCGGCCCGCTGCCCGGGGTGTATCTCACGCCGCAACGCACCGCCCTTGTTCCGGTGCTGGGATGGTGGCGCGATCCGCATCCGATCGGCGCCGTGGACGCCGCGGAGGTCGCCCGGGTCCTCATCCCGTCGGTCGCCGATCTCGCCGAGCCCGCGAACCGCTTCACGGCCACCGCGCCCGGCGGCTTCCAAGGTCCCGGATTCCTGGTGGACGACCTCGTCATCTGGGGCGTGACCGCGAACCTGCTGGACGCCATCCTCGACGCCGCCGGCCTCTCCCAGCCGTGGGACACCGGTCGGAGCCGGGCCGTCCCGAACTACCTGCTGGCGCCCTACTCCATGGGATGACAGGCCCTCATTCGAGCACCTGCTCCCGGGCGTGACCCCTGCCACTCCCGGCTCCTGCCTGGAGCCACGGCCCCCTAAGGAGCGTCCAGGCGGCGGTGGGAGGATGCCAGAGGACTCCGCCCGTATTCCAGACCCCCGATGGAGAAGTCGACCATGCCCGTCAGTCACGACGAGAACCCCGCCTTCGCGCAGTACGCCGACCCGCGTCGACTCGTTTCGACGCAATGGCTCGCCGATCACCTCTGTGACGACGGCCTGGTCGTCGTCGAGAGCGATGAGGACGTGCTCCTCTACGAGACCGGGCACATCCCCGGCGCGGTCAAGGTCGACTGGCACACCGAGCTCAACGACCGGGTGACCCGCGACTACGTCGACGGCGAGGGCTTCGCGCGACTCATGAGCGCCAAGGGCATCGACCGCGATGACACGATCGTCGTCTACGGGGACAAGTCGAACTGGTGGGCCGCCTACGCGATGTGGGTCTTCACGCTCTTCGGCCACCAGGACGTCCGGCTCCTCGACGGCGGCCGAGCGTTGTGGCAGGCGCAGGGCCGAGACATGACGACCGACAAGCCGCCGGTCGAGCCGGCCGATTACCCCGTCGTCGAGCGCCACGACGAACAGATCCGGGCGTTCCGGGACGACGTGCTCGGCCACCTCGGCAAGCCGATGGTCGACGTGCGCTCCCCGCAGGAGTACACCGGCGAGCGCACGCACATGCCGGACTACCCAGACGAGGGTGCGTTGCGCGGTGGCCATATCCCCGGCGCGCAGTCGGTGCCGTGGGGGCGCGCGGCCAACGAGGACGGCACATTCAAGTCACGCGCCGAGCTCGAAGCGATCTATCAGCACGAGAAGGGCCTCTCCCCGAGCGACGACGTCATCGCCTACTGCCGTATCGGCGAGCGGTCCAGCCACACGTGGTTCGTCCTCGCGCACCTGCTCGGCTTCGACAAGGTGCGCAACTACGACGGCTCGTGGACCGAGTGGGGCAACGCCGTGCGGGTGCCGGTCGTCAAGGGCGAGGCGCCCTGATGGCGGCCGACACCACGGGTCTGCCGGAGGCGCTCGCGCAGGTGGTCATCGACTTCCACGAGGTGCCCGAGTCCGACCGGCTGACACTGCTGCTGGAATTCAGCAATGACCTGGCTCCGCTGCCGGAGCAGTACGCCGACCACCCGGAGTTGCTCGAACCGGTACCGGAGTGCCAGTCGCCGATCTTCCTCATCGTCGATGTCGCGGGTCAGGGGCCGAATGCGCCCGTGCGCCTTCACTTCTCGGCGCCGCCC
>JAUNUZ010000159.1 GCA_030537915.1 Micrococcales bacterium | reverse complement strand
TATGTTCATCGCCGGAGCCGCTATCGGGTACGTGCTCGGCGCACGCGACGGCCGCGGTCGCTACGAGCAGATCAAGTCCCAGGCCGACTCCCTGTGGCACGACCCCCGCGTCCAAGAGAAGGTCAGCACCGCCAGCGCGACCGTCAAGGAGAAGGCGCCCGAGGTTCAGGCCAAGCTGACCGACGCCGCCAGCCACGCCGCTGACGCCGCCAAGACGAAGCTGGGCAAGGACAAGTCCGACGAAAACCTCGGCGCGGGCACGACGACCTATCCGCCGACGCAGCCGTCCAGCGACTAGGCGCCGACCGAAACGAAATCCAACCCGGCCGGGTGCTCACCGTCAGCTCAGGCTGAGGAGGTGCCGAGGGGGCGGACCGCTACGGTCCGCCCCTTCGCCGTGTTCATCATGTGCAGCCGCGCTGGCCCGGGATTACTCACCGGGGCCGCAGCACGTCCGGATCGACGACGAGGTGCACGACTGCGGGACCCTGCTGAGCCAGCGCCGCGTCCAGCGCGTCGGGGACCTGCGACGTCTGCGTGACGCGCGCCCCGAAAGCCCCGAACGCGCGTGCGTAGGCCGCGAAGTCAGGGTTGACGAGCTGGGTACCGCTCACTCTGTCCGGATAGTCGCGCTCCTGATGCGCGCGAATCGTGCCGTATTCGGAATTGTCGACAACCAAGATCGTGGGACTGGCCCCGTAGGCGAGCGCCGTGGCGAGTTCTTGGGAGTTCATAAGGAAACAGCCGTCGCCCGCCACCGAGACCACCTGGCGACCTGGGTAGGCGAGGCTCGCAGCGACGGCGGCTGGCACGCCGAAGCCCATCGCCCCATTACGCGGCCCGAGGACCGATGGGTAGGCATGGGAGGGCAGGAAACGTTGCGCCCAGATCGCGTGGTTGCCCGCGCCATAGGTGAGGATCGCGTCGCGCTCGAGGCGTTCGCGCAGGTGCCACATCGTCTGAGCGAGATCCACGCCCCACGGCGGAGCATCCGCACTCGGTGTGGCCCACCCGGCGACGGCCGCATGCGCACGGGCCTTGTCAGCGGCCCAGCACGGCTGATTCTCCACCTCGCCCGCGCCGTCCCAGGAGGGCCGAAGCTCTCGAGCGGCCGCAGCCCACCGGTCAGGCCCAGCCAGGACATGCAGATCCACGCCGCCGCGGTGAGCCTGGGCGCCGGGGTCGAGGCCGATGAGGACGGTACGCCGATCCGCAGCGCCGAGTCGATAGCCATCGGAGAGGACGTCTCGCACACCGTCCCCGACGACGAGCAGCAGGTCGGCCGCGTCGAGCAGGCGGGCGCTCACCTCACACCTGCCGTAGCCGAGCCACCCGCACCAGCTCGGGCTGTCGTGATCGAGTTGATCCTGGGTCCGGAAGTCGGTGACGACCGGCAGATGCCAGGCCTCGGCCCAGGCGCGCAGATCCGCAGCGCCGGACGGCGTCAGCGTTTCACCGCCAAGGAGCACCACGGGCCGCCTGCTGTGCTCCAGCCACTGCGTGAGCTGATCCAGCTGACTAGTCCCAACTGCTCCGGTCGCGCGCTCCCGCGGCGGCAGCGGCCCGTTGTCGCAGGCCTTGACGAGCACGTCCTCGGGCAGGCCGAGGACGACCGGCCCCGGCCGACCTGAGCGCGCGAGGTGGGCCGCGTCGCGGACCAGCTCGGCGGCCCGCCCCGGCTCATCCAAGGTCCACACCGCTTTGGCCGTCGTGCCGAACCAGCCCCGTAGGTCGAACTCCTGGAACGATTCTCGGTGGCGGCCCGCGACCGGGATGAGGCCCACCAGCAGGAGCATCGGCGTCGCGTCCTGATAGCCCGTGTGAATGCCGATTGCGGCGTTGGCAGCGCCGGGTCCGCGGGTCACGGCCGCGACGCCCAGCCCACGCGTGATCCGCGACTCGGCCAGAGCCATGAACGCCGCACCGCCCTCCTGTCGGCACACGATCGTCGCAACGGACGAGTCGTGCAGTCCGTCAAGGACGTCGAGATAACTCTCACCGGGCACGCAATAGACGCGGCGCACCCCCTCGGCCTCGAGCTGGGCCACGATCGCATGACCCGCACTGAGGGTGCTCCCGGGAGTTACCACCGCGACACCCTGGTCGAGGTACCGGCCTCGTAGCCGGTGGCCTGCGCTGCACAGTGGGCCGCCGCGCGCACGCGCGCGGCGAGCCGGGTCACGTCGGTGTTCATGGGGTCCTCACGCGAGATGGTGGAGTCGGGTCAGGGGCAGGTTGTCGGCGTGGGTCAGCGCCACCGGGACGCCGTCGACGAGCACGGGCTCGACGCGCCCGACGATGTCGATCTGCGGCGTGCACGTGTTGTCGATCATGTCCGCGCAGGTCAATCCTCGTGCGGCCGAGATCGCCTCGTAGCGGTGCCCGCTGGGGAGTCGGCGGCGCGCAGCTTGGGAGTCGAGGCAATCGCGGCCGACGAAGATCCGCGACAGCCGTGTCGGCGCCGTCCCCAAGCCGCCGAAGTACGGCCCCAGGACGCGCGGCTGCGCCAACCGGGTCGACCCAGATCCCGATCCCACCGCGCCCCAGGCGACGAAGCCGCCCTTGACGACGAGCTCGGGCTGCGCGCCGAACCAGGCGGGCTGCCACAGCACGATATCGGCGAGGCGACCGGGTCGCAGCGACCCGACATGCTCAGACAGGCCGTGCGCGATCGCCGGGTTGATCGTCAGCTTCGCCAGGTAGCGGCGGACTCGCTCGTTTGCAGGCCGCTGCGGGCCGAGCTGCCCGCGTAACCCCGCCTGCACATGCGCGACTTGCCACGTGCGTCGACTGACCTCGGCGATCCGGCCCATCCCGAGCGCGTCGGAGTTGATGATGCTGATCGCGCCGAGGTCGTGCAGGTGGTTCTCGGCCGCGATCGCGAATTCGCGAACGCGGCTCGCGGCAATCTGGCGGTCCGACTCGAGCAGTCTGTGACCGCGGTGGACCGTCATCGTCATCGGGCCGAGCTCGGCGACTGTGGCGGGAGTCAGCGGCAGAGTCGGTGTCGTCGAGCTCGTCAGCACGTGCGGCTGCTCGACGATCTTCAGGAGATCGGTGTGGCCGCCGCCTCCTTCCACGTGATAGGCGTGCACGGTGCGGCCCTGCGTCGCGGCGAGGGTATCGGCGAGGTAGCCGGTCTCATTCAGGGTGTCGGTGTGCAGGGCCACGGGCAGGTCGGCCTCCTGCGCGACCGACAGGCACGTGTCGATGACCGCCGGGCTCGCCCCCCAGTCCTCGTGGATCTTGAAGCCGCCGCAGCCGCTCTCGACCGCGTCGACGAGCAGCCCGCGGTCGAGCGACGAGCCGCGGGCGAGAAAGGCCGCATTGATCGGCGTGTGCGCCCAGCCGTCGATGAGGGTGTGGAGGTTGGCGTGCGGGTTGGCCCCGACATCCCAGACCCCGCCGATCCCCATGCCCACGATCGTCGTGATCCCGGAGCTCAGCGCGGCGGATGCGAGGGCGGGATGGGACAGGTGCACGTGGGAGTCGACGACCCCCGGCGTGGCGATGAGCCCCTCCCCCGTGATCATCGCGGTGTGCGCGTCAACCTCGAGCTCGACCCCCGCGAGCAGGTCCGGGTTGCCGGCACGACCGACGCCGACGATACGGCCGTCCTTGATCCCGATGTTCGTCTTGCGGAAGCCGAGCAACGGGTCGAGCAGCAGGACCCCGAGGATCACCATGTCCAACGCGCTGTCACGTCCGGCGGCCGAGCTGACCAGGGCGCCGTGTCGAGCGGTCTTGCCGCACCCGCCGATGAGTTCTTCGCCGTGCTCGGTATCGTCCGCCTCGACCCGGATCCACAGATCCGTGTCGGCCAGGCGCACGAGGTCGCCCGTCGTCGGCCCGTACAGCGAGGCGTAGTCGCGGGCATCGATCGTTGTGTGCGCCTTGCTCGTCCGACCGTCGTGACGCAAGTCGGCGCGGCGGTCAGGCATCGAGACCATCCCCTTCCAGGACCGCGCTGTCGAGGATGACGACGCCGACCTCGGCGCGTTCGCCGGGATCGAACCGTCGGCTCATCCCGGCCGGCAGGTCAAGCCGCCAGCGTGCTCCCGCGGGCTCATCGGGCAACTCGATGGTGAGCGACGCGTTGAGCCCCTGCAGGGGCATGTGCGAGGACACCCAGATCGGAGCGTGCCCGGTGTTCTCGAAGCGGGCGATCCCCCGCGTGCGGCCCGGCGCGAGGTCGACCCTTAAGCTACCCGGCCTGACCTGACCTGGGCGATCCTGCACCTGGCCGGCCTCCGGGTCCAGCGGCCCGAAGGGGTCGAGGACATGCACGAGCGCAGAGCCGTAGGGGAAGAGCGCCTCGAGCTGCACGAATGGCGCGAGCGCGGGGACCCCGGGCAGCAACGCGTCCCGGGGGACGATCTCGCGGGCTCGGGCGACGACCTCGTGGTATTCGATCCCGTCCCAGGCCCACTCGAGGATCTCGTCGCACACCAGCGCGATAGCCTCCGCGGCTCCGAGTTGCGCCCCGCGCGCCAGGCGGCGGCGAGCCAGGTCCGCACCGGCGGCCAGGACGAGCCGTTCCTGCTCCCGAGGGGTCAGGTGCATGACCGGCTCGTCCTGACGGCTGGCACGGGCCAGGCAGCGACGGTGCGGCGGCTACGGCACAACGCCGTCACCGAAGGTGCCCGTTTCGATGGCGCTCGGGTCGACTGGCTGGCGGTCATAGGCGCACACTTTGCCGCAGCCCACCGGCAAAGTCGACGTGCCCCTGCTCCCGCGCTCGGTTACCGACCCGGCGAGGGCAGGGTGTGGATCGCTTCTCGAGAGTGCGCGGTTCAAATCCACAGCTCGGGATCGGCGAAGAGCGCCTCGTAGGGGTCTTCGGTCCCACGCAGCGGGCGGGTCCGCGCCGGCACGCCAGCGGCCACGTAACCGTCGGGCACCTCCTTGACGACGACGGAGTTGGCGCCGATCTGGGCGCCGTCACCGATCCGAATGTTGCCGAGGACCTTGGCCCCGGCCCCGATCGTCACCCCGTTGCCGATCGTGGGGTGTCGCTTGCCCTTGTCCAGCGTGCGCCCGCCGAGGTTGATGCCGTTGTAGAGCATGACGTCGTCACCTACCTCGGACGTCTCGCCGATGACCACGCCCATCCCGTGATCGATGAAGAATCGCCGGCCGATCGTCGCACCGGGGTGGATCTCGACGCCTGTCGTCGCGCGCATGAGGTTGGACAGCACCCGCGCGGGAAGGCGCAACCGCTCGTGCTCCCACATCGAGTGCGCAACCCGATGGCCCCAGATCGCGTGCAGACCGGGCGAGACGATCGCCATCTGCGCGCGCGAGGTCGCGGCCGGATCGCGTGCGACGGCCGCGTCGAGGTCCTCGATGAGGCCGTCTCGCACCCGCCTCCACAGCGGTGCGCCCGGACGATCCGGGGACAGCGCGCTGGCGCAATCGTGAGAGGCGCGGGCGGCGTCGACACCCATAGTGGCCTCCTCGAGGCGCTCGCGCTCGTCGCGGGCCGATCCGGTGCTGGGGAGGGCGTTGAATGCCTGCTCAACGAGGCGAAGACCCGATCGACGCCGATGCGTCGTGTCGGTCGTCGACGATCGGGGGGTGTTCGGCTTGGCCTGGCTCATGCCGACCAACTCCTTGGGGGGGGGATTGGAGCCGTGGGGGTGTCATGCCGGTGCTGCTGTCAGGTCAGTCGACCAAGCCCTCGAAGAGGATCGTCGAGAGGTAGCGCTCGCCGAACGAGGGGATGATGACGACGATCGTCTTGCCGTTGTTCTCGGGGCGAGCGGCGACCTGGGCGGCGGCGGCGAGCGCGGCGCCGGAGGAGATGCCGACGAGCAGACCTTCATCGGTGGCGGCCTTGCGCGCCCACTGCACAGAGGTCGCGACGTCGATGTCGATGACCTCGTCGTAGATATCGCGATCGAGGATCTCGGGCACGAAGTTCGCGCCGAGCCCCTGGATCTTGTGCGGACCGGCCTTGCCCTCGGTC
>JAUNUZ010000158.1:2651-5985 GCA_030537915.1 Micrococcales bacterium | reverse complement strand
GGACGCGCTGGCGGGTGTCGGTGACGGCGTCCAGGTCGATGTCGGTGACCAGGATGTCCGCCGTGTGCCCGAGCTGGGCTCGCACGCCGCCCAAGGGGTCGCACAGCGCGCTCCGGCCGATGCCGAGGGCGAGCTTGCCGCGCGTCGGAACCCACGCCTGGTCGCACGCGAGGAGCCAGGCCTGGGCGTCCATCGCGCGAGCCCGCACGAGAAGATCCCACTGTTCGGCCTTGCCGGGCCCGTCGCCCCACGATGCGGGTAGCAGGATGAGCTGGGCCCCGGCGCGCCCCAGAGCGCTGAACTGGTCGGCGAAACGCACGTCGTAGCACGTCGCGAGCCCGATCGTGATGCCCGCAACCGTGCCGGTGACCAGCTCCGATCCCGGCGCGACCGTCTCGGATTCGCGTGACCCGAAGGCGTCGAAGAGGTGGATCTTTCGATAGGCCCACTCCCCGTCCGGGCCCGTGAGCAGCACGGTGTTGTGCACGCGGCCGTCGTCGGCGGGCTCGAACATGCCGGCCGCGACGGTGATTCCGTGCTTGGCCGCAGCGTCCCGGATGCCTTGCGCGTACGGACCGTCGAGTGGCTCGGCGATGTCGACCAATGGCGTCCCGAAGCACGCCATCGCAGCCTCGGGCAACACAGCGATCCGCGCCCCGGCAGCCGCGGCGCGGTCGATAGCCACTCGGGCGGTCTGAAGGTTGCGCCCCGGGTCGGGCCCGGAACTGATCTGGCACGCGGCAACCCGGAGCTGGTGTCCCATGGCGTTCACCCTGCCACGGGTCGCCGACAAGGTCTCAGTAGCCGACGATGCCCGGGTCGGGCCCGGGAGGCTCGAGGAGCGAGGGGATCCGCCGCAGGGCCAGCGTGCAGCTCAATGCCAGGACGAGCAGCCCGCCGGTCAGCGCCCCGACACCGGGCCACCCGTCGCGGGACCACGCGATGCCGGCAAGACTGCCGGCGATCGAGGACCCCAGGTAGTAGAAGAAGAGGTAGAGCGAAGACGCCTGTCCCGGTGTGCCGGTCGACAGGCTCGCGCGCGAGGCCACCCAGCCGCTGGCCACCCCGTGCGCCCCGAAGAAGCCCGCCGTGAAGACCGCGACTCCGCAGATGACCAGCGGCAACGGCGACGACAGGGTCAGCAGGAGCCCAGCGATCATTGCGACGACGAGCAGTGGCTCGACGGTGCGATGCCCGACGACGGTCGCGGCCCGTCCGGCCCAGGCGGAGCTCACCGATCCGAGCGCATAGCTGAGGTAGACCAGCCCCGCAACGCCGACTCCGAGGGCATAGGGCGGCGACTCGAGTCGGAAGCCGAGGGCGTTGAAGACGCCGACGAAGGCGCCCATCGTGCATCCTGCGATGCCGAAGAGGCACCACATCGCAGGATCGCAGATCAGCCCCCGGCTCGAGGCGATGAGTTGGCTCAGCCGCGCCGGCTTGCGGTGGAAGCGACGCGAAGCCGGCAGCAGGAGACGCGAGGCGTGCATGAGCCTGGTCCGACCCCCTACCTCCGAGAGCGGTCCGGCGAGGAGCAGCGCAGCGCCGAGACCTGCGGTCGCCAACGAGACCGACCACGCGCTCTCACCGGGGGACACCCCGAAGTCGCTCGCGAGCAGTGGGAGTAGCGGTTGGGTCGCGTACAGGAGGGCGAACGTCGCAAGGCCTGCGAGGAACAGCGCCAGCGTGATCCGCCGATAGGCCGCCGAACCGATGCGGCGCGCGGGTTGTTCGTGGTCCGGGACAGCGGCGGGGGACGTTGACATGACACTCCGCGTTCTCCCAAGAGGATCCTCTTATGCGACCTCAGTGGCGGATGAACCCGCAGGTCCTGCAGGTCCAGCCGCTGCTGGTCAGGCGCGCTGCCTGAGACGGGGGGATGAGCGGGCGATCAGTCGACCTTGATCTCGCTGCGGTCGCCGCTCCACAGCGTGTGGAACGACCCCTCGATGTCGGTCCGCCGGTAGGTGTGTGCTCCGAAGAAATCGCGCAGACCCTGGGTCATCGCCGCGTTGACGCGTGGCGCGCGCAACTGGTCGTAGTAGGCGAGCGCGCAGGAGAAGCCCGGCACAGGCACCCCGGCGTTGACCGCGCCCGTGACGACGCGCCGCCAGGCATCCTGGCTGTCCGCGAGCTCCGCCTTGACGCTCGGTGCCTCCAGCAGCGTCGTCAGGTCGTTCGCCGCGTACTCGCTACGGATACGTTCGAGCAGCTTGGCTCGGATGATGCAGCCGTCGCGCCAGATCTTGGCGACCTCTGCGATGTCGATGTCCCAGCCGTATTCCAGGGCCGCCGAGCGAATGAGGTCGAGGCCCTGGGCATAGGCGACTACCTTGCTCGACCACAGCGCACGGCGAATGTCCTCGACGAAGGCGTCGCGGTCGACATCGGCCGCCAGCGTGCGATCGGGTCCGGCAAGCGCCGCCTGGGCCGCCCTGCGCAGGTCAGGGTCGCTGGACGCGGCCCGCGCGAAGACGGCCTCGGCGATCGCGTTGACCGGGACCCCGAGAGCGAGTGCCGACTGCACGGTCCACGTGCCGGTGCCCTTCATGCCGGCCGCGTCGACGATGACATCGAGCAGCGGCTGCCCGGTCTTGGCGTCGACCTGGCGCAGCACCTCGGAGGTGATCTCGATGAGGTAGGAGTCGAGGTCGCCCTCGTTCCACGTGGCGAAGGTGTCGGCCATCGCCGCGTTGTCGAGCCCGGCCGACTTGAGCAGTTCATAGGCCTCGCCGATGAACTGCATGTCGGCGTACTCGATGCCGTTGTGAACCATCTTCACGAAGTGGCCGGCGCCGTCGGTGCCGATGTAGGCGCAGCATGGGTCGTCGCCGACGTGGGCGGAGATGTCCTCGAGGATCGGACCCAGCGCCTCGTACGACTCCTTGGACCCGCCCGGCATGATCGAGGGTCCTTCTAGCGCGCCGACCTCGCCGCCGGAGATGCCCGCGCCGACGAAGTGCAGGCCCTTCTCGCGCAGCGCTTTTTCGCGGCGTCGGGTGTCTTCGTAGAAGGCGTTGCCGCCGTCCACGACGATGTCGCCGTGCTCGAGGTGGGGCAGGAGCGAGTCGATCGTCGCGTCGGTGCCCTTGCCTGCCTGGACCATGATGATGATGCGGCGCGGGCGTTCGAGGGATTCGACGAACTCATTCACGTTCTCGGCTGGGATGAACATGCCTTCACTGCCGTGATCGGTCATGACCTGCACGGTCTTGGCGTGGGTGCGATTGAAGAGCGCGACCCGGTAGCCCTTGTGCGCGATATTGCGGGCCAGGCTGCTGCCCATGACGGCCATGCCGACAACCCCGATGTCCGCCGGCGCGCTCCGGGCCTG
>JAUNUZ010000158.1:0-2641 GCA_030537915.1 Micrococcales bacterium | reverse complement strand
GACGCGCTCACCGACGTCGACGAGCTGCTCGCCGCGCTCCCGGCCGACGCGCCCGTGGGAACGCCCTTGGACTCGACCTCTTCGGCAGCTGCGCGCTGCTGGCCGCGGTGACTCTCGCTGGTTTGCTTCTCTTCCTCGACGGCGGGTTCGTTGCCGGATCCGGGCTGCTCCTGCGTCATGCGGGCTCCTGTTGCGTGGGGCGGAATGGGGACTGGCCAGACCTGTCGGGTTACTGGGCTCCACCCAATCCAGTGGCGGCCGGTCGCGCAATGGGTGTCCAGGAGCAGCGACACCCGGTCGCGCCCGAGTGCCCGCGCGGCGCGGGTGAGCGTGTTGCCAGGGGCACCTGTTTCGTCCGCCCGACACCCCGAAACCCAGCTGAGAGAGTGCCGGAGGACCTTCACCGCGCTGCTGATCTGGGCGGATCCGGGGCTCGCATGGACGCGGGTTGCCGCCCCTGGGTCGATTACATACGCTCCGATGATCGAAGACGAGGGTCGAGTGCAGCGCTGCGCCGGCCGGTGGAGGTAGCTCCCGATGAGCACGATGAGTTCGCACCCGGCCGTCGACAGCACGATTGAGCGCGTGCGGACGGAACTGGCGCGCGGGATCGGTGCCGGGAAACTCATCACCGACCTGCAACGACGACGGACCTACGAGTGCGACGGCCTCGCCCAGTACGCGGTGGTGCCCGCCCTCGTCGTCCTCGCCGAGGACGCCCGCGACGTCGCCGAGACCGTGCGCGCCTGTGCCGAGTCCGGCGTGCCCTTCGTCGCCCGGGGTAGCGGAACCGGCCTGTCCGGCGGAGCCCTGCCGCACGCCGCCGGCGTCCTCATCGTCACCTCACGGATGCGCTCGATCCAACAGATCGACCCCATCGCGCAGCGGGCGGTCGTCGATCCAGGCGTTATCAACCTGCAGCTCACGAAGGCGGCGACGCCGGACGGTTACTACTTCGCCCCCGATCCGAGCAGCCAGCAGGTGTGCTCGATCGGGGGCAACCTCGCCGAGAACTCCGGCGGTGCGCACTGCCTGAAGTACGGCTTCACGACGAATCACGTCACCGGCGTCGACTTCGTCACCCCCGACGGCCAGACCGTGGCGATCGGCGGCATGGCCCCGGATCCGCCCGGTTACGACCTGCTCTCGGTCATCGTCGGCTCCGAGGGGACACTGGGCGTCGTCACGCGCGCGACCGTGCGCCTGACCCGCCTGCCGCAGTCCGTGCGCTGCCTGCTCGCGGGCTTCCCCGACACCGACAGCGCGGGGGCCGCGACAAGCGCGATCATCGGCTCCGGGTGTATCCCAGCGGCGATCGAGATGATGGACGTGCTTGCAATCGAGGCGGCCGAGCAAGCCGTGCACTGCAACTACCCGGCCGGGGCAGGGGCCGTGCTCATCGTCGAGCTCGACGGGCCGGGGGCCGAGGTCGAGGCTCAGTTCGCGCAGGTCGAGGCGTTCTGCCGCGAGCATGGCGCCTTCGAGCTGCGGATCGCGGCGAACGAGCAAGAGCGCGCCCTGATTTGGCGGGGCCGCAAGTCCGCCTTCGCGGCCGTGGGCCGGATCAGCCCCGACTACCTGGTCCAAGACGGCGTCATCCCCCGCACTGCCCTACCCGAAGTGCTCAACGCGATCGCCGAGCTGGCCCGCGAGCGCGGCTGCCGGGTCGCGAACGTCTTCCACGCCGGGGACGGCAACCTGCACCCCCTAGTCCTTTTCGACGGCGACGTGCCCGGGGAGGCCGAGCGCGCTGAGGAGGTCTCGGGTGCCATCCTCGACCTGTGCATCGCTCACGGCGGGTCGATCACGGGGGAGCACGGGGTGGGTTCGGACAAGGCGAAGTACATGCCGCGGATGTTCACCGAGCAGGATCTGGACACGATGCAGATGGTGCGCTGCGCCTTCGACCCGGCGATGATCTCCAACCCGGGCAAGGTCTTCCCGACTCCGCGTCTGTGCGGTGAGCGGTCCGGTCGGCGCGTGACCGGCACGCGTCCCCGGGCTGGGGCCGGCGTAGCGAAGGTGTTCTGAGTCGTGACGCCTTCCACGCATGCGCCTGCCGTGCCCCCGGAACTCGAGGCCGCGGGTCCGGTCCGCGAGGCCACCCCCGCCGACCATGTCGCCGGGATCGCACCTCGCTGGGTCG
This sequence comes from Micrococcales bacterium, assembly GCA_030537915.1. Lineage (GTDB taxonomy): Bacteria > Actinomycetota > Actinomycetes > Actinomycetales > Dermatophilaceae > Kineosphaera. Next base: position 495 of record JAUNUZ010000158.1, on the reverse strand, counting down.
CGCGTCCGACGAGCACGCCACAGGTCGGCGCGCTGCTGAGGGTCGCACACGCCCACGGGCTGCGCATCGTCGCGCGCGGCGCCGCTACCAAGCAGGACTGGGGGTTGCCGCCCAGGACCGTCGACCTCGTCGTCGATACGACCGGGTTGGATCAGATCGTCGAATATGCCCCGCACGACCTCGTGCTGCGCGTCGGTGCCGGCGTCCGCCTGGCGACCATCGAGGCGCTTCTCCTCGGGCACGCTCAGCGATTGGGGATCGACCCGCCCCGGCGCGGCACGATCGGCGGGACCGTGGCGACCGGGGTGACGGGGCCGATGCGCCTGATCCACCTCGGGGTCCGCGACCTCGTCATCGGGATGACGTTCGTGCGTGCCGACGGGGTCATCGCCAAGGCCGGTGGCAAGGTCGTCAAGAATGTCGCGGGCTATGACATCGGCAAGCTCTTCACCGGCGCCTACGGCACGCTCGGGATCATCACCGAGGTCGGCTTCC
>JAUNUZ010000157.1 GCA_030537915.1 Micrococcales bacterium | reverse complement strand
GGTCAGGCTCTGGCGCGGTCTGCTCCGGCTGGGGCAGGGCGGTCCGGAGCGCGGCCGCGCGGAATTCGCGGTACCAGAACGGTAGGACGAACGCCTCCGCGATCGCCATGCCCCAGCCTGCGCCGACCGCGCCGCCGAGCCACGTGCCGCCGAGGACGGCGATGACGATGACCGGCGCCTTGTAGAGGTTGATGCGGAACGTGCGGTCCGCGCGCCCGAGCCCGTAGAGGACCCCGGCCAACCCGTTGGCCAGCGACGAGAAGAGCGCGGAGATGCCCAGCGGCAGCAGGACCCCCGCCGCGCCCGCCCAGGAGTCGCTGAAGATCTCCTGGCCCATCCAGTCGGGGATGAGCAGCAGTGCCACGACGTAGGTGACCGTGGCCGCACCCATGAGACCCGAGACCGCGTGTCCGGCCAGGAGGCGCTGCGAGGCGGTCAGGTGCGTGCGGCGCGCGATCTCGGGGACGGTGAAGTTGAAGCAGGCACCGCCGAGGATGTTGAGCGGCCCGAGCAGGGTCTGCGCGGCGCGGATGGCGCCGACGGCCTGCGGTGCGGCGATCACCCCGACGAGGAGGACTGCGATCTGCGAGGCACCCAAGCCGAGGATGTACTCGGCGAGCAGGTAGCGGACGAGGTCCTTGATCTCGCGCAGCCAGGCCAGCCAGGCGCCCAGGCGCGGGACGACCTGCAGGATGACCGCCCCGACCAGTACGGCCAGGGCCGCTGAGGCACCCCAGGCGAGGATCAGCTCGCTGATCGCGGAGTGGCCCGAGGTGATGAGGATGGCGAGCGCGCCCAACTGCACGACGGTCCAGACAGTGTCGATGACGACGGCACCCCAGGCCTTGCCGATGGCGAAGAACGTGAGGCGCTGGGAGTCCTGCAACAGCAGCCCGGGCAGGCACACCGACAAGGCGAACAGCGCCTCGGCCAGCGCCCCGGACAGCATCGTCGCGGCGAGCGCGGACAGGACGCCCAGCGCGATGCCCAGCACGACGGCGAGCCCGTGGGCACGCCCGATCGCGGCGTGTTGCTCGGCTGGCGGTGCGGCGGCGTAGCGGATCTGCAGGGGCTGGCCGACGATCGAGCGGGCGAGCGCGATGCCGACTCCGAAGACGACGAACGCTATGGCGAAGGCACCGAAGACGTATTTGTCGACCGTTCGCGCGATGACGATCGAGAGGATGACGTTGCTCGCCGCGGACAGGATCTGGTCGCCCAGGTTCCAGCCCGCCTTGCGCATCGCGCTCAACAGCTTGCCCACGTGTGGTGCTCCCCCTCGTCGATGATCGCGGACGGGCGACCCCCGCCGTTCCGCGTCTGTCGCTTCACCTGCCCTGAGAGGCCCCCACGCGATCTCGCAATCAGCCGGAGACACCCGAAGCGTCGAGCTCAGCGGGCGAGACGATTCAGGCTGACTGACGGATGGGGGGAGCCAGGCGTGCGTCCACGACCCAGTCAAGTGTAGCGACCGGCTCGGTGACGTCCACTCCTCCAGACCGATCTGGGACGCCGGTGCTAGCGTGAAGTGGCCTGGGCAGGGCGGTAACAGTGCAGCCGCCAGGGGGAGTGACATCGCATTATGGGACTGAAGTTGGTCTTGCGGTCATACGGCGGGGACAACGCCAAGGGGCGCCCGTCGTTCTACAGCAAGGATCTGGTCGTCGCGTCGTTCTTGCGGGCGGCCGGAGCCGTCCGCAGGAATGATGCGGAGGTCTTCTTCCTCAATGACGGCCCGATTCCGCCGGCCCGACTGGGGGCTATGGAGCGCCACGGGACTGTCCTGGCCATCCCGGGCGGCCCGGTCGGCATGCGCCGCAGCTATGTCTACGGGCTCGATCTGCCAACTCTTCTCGGCTGGTCGGCGCGGGACATCGTCGCTTTCATCGAGGACGACTATCTCCTGACCGCGGATGCGTTCGTCGCGCTTCTGGACGCAGAGGTGGCGATGCCGGAGGTCTCGTACTTCGCCTTGTCCGGCTCGCGACCCGACGACCTGTCCGATCCCGCCCAGCGACGCCTGCACCAGGTGCCAAGGGGATGGGCGCCCACGCTGGCGGACCGACAGGTGGGCGATCGCACCTGGACCCACATCCTCAGCGTGGCCAGTACGTTCGCGGCGAGGGTCGGGCCGCTCGTGGCGGATCGCGACATCTTCGACCAGTGCATGCGCCCCTTCCGCAACCGATACCTCGACCACGAGACCTGTCTGCTCTATCAGGGGATCGTCCCCTACCACGGCTCGGAGCTGGTCACGGGGTTGCCGGGGGACTTCGCCCCGGGCGTCCGGGGGCTCGCGCGCACGCTGCTGCTCACCCCCTACCGGATGCTGCTCAATCGTCGAGCCCGCCGCCAGTCGATGCCACACCTGCTGTACGCACCACAGCCGAGCCTGGCTGCGCATCTTGAGGACGGGGTGATGTCTTCGGGCCAGGACTGGGCCGCCATCGCCCACAGCGTGGCGGTCTGGGCCGACGCCGAGGATCTGCAGCTACAGCTCAACCTGGAATGACGCACCGGCAACGGCCTGACTCCCGCGGTGTCGAGCGAGAATGAGCAAGGGCCCTGCGCCGGTGGCTCGACGGAGGTCTGAGCCGGCGTCTCGTCTTGGCGCAGCAGGCCGATCTGGCAGGTCAGGCCATTGGGGCCGTGGTTGCAGTAGCCACCCGGGTTCTTGTGCAGGTATTGCTGGTGGTAATCCTCGGCGAGGTAAAAAGGGCCGGCGGTCGCAAAGGGCCTGAGTTCGGTGCTGATCGCGCCGTGCCCGTGGCTGTCCAGCTCGGACTGGAAGGCGTCACGCGTCGCCTTGGCGGCCTGCTGCTGCTGCGGGGTGGTCCAGTAGATCGCGGAACGGTACTGCGTCCCGACGTCGTTGCCCTGCCGGTTCGCGGTCGTCGGGTCGTGGTTCTCCCAGAAGGCCTTGAGCAGCTCCTGCGCGCTGACTCGAGCCGGGTCGTAGGCGATCTGGACCGCCTCGGTGTGCCCGGTCCGGCCGCCGCAGGTTTCTTGGTAGGTCGGGTTCGGGGTGTAGCCGCCGGTGTAGCCGACCGCCGTCGAGACGACACCGGGCACCTTCCAGAAGATCCGCTCGGCGCCCCAGAAGCAACCCATCCCGATGTAGAGGAGTTCGGTGCCCGTCGGGAACGGGCCGTTCAGCGGCGCGTCGAGCACCTGGTGGCGCTTCGCTACGCCGGTCATGGGCGTCGTGCGCCCGGGCAATGCCTCGTCGGGGGTCACCATGGTCGCCTGTCGGCCGAATCCGAACATGCTCTGCACAACACACCGGGCGGCCATCTCGTTCCCGCCAACCACGGGCTGCCTCAACGCGCCCCTACACCAGCGCGCGAGGCCGACCCTTGGACCGAGATCCAGTGCTGGATCTGGGTTCCAGGATCAGCCTCGCGCAGCAAGCGTCAGGGGTGGGGTCAGCTGGTGTAGGGCTTGGCCGCCAGGATCTTAACGGTGATCGTCTTGCCGTTGGGCGCGTGATAGGAGGCCTCGTCGCCGGCCTTCTTGCCGAGGATCGCCTCGCCGAGCGGGGACCTCTCCGAGTAGACCTCGATGTCCTCGCCGTGGATCTCGCGGCTGCCGAGCAGGAAGCGCAGTTCGTCGCCGAACAGGTCGATAGTCACGACCATGCCGGGCTCGACGACGCCGTCGTCCGGGGGCGTCTCGCCCACGACCGCGTTCTCCAGGAGCTGCTGCAGCTGGCGGATGCGGGCCTCCATCTTGCCCTGCTCTTCTTTGGCCGCGTGGTAGCCGCCGTTCTCCTTGAGGTCGCCCTCGTCGCGGGCAGCCTCGATCCGTCGGGAGATGTCGGTGCGGCCGTCGGCCGAGAGGTGCTCGAGCTCGGTCTTGAGGCGGTCGTAGGCCTCTTGGGTCAGGTAGCTCGCCGTGGGCGTCGCGGTGTCGGACACGTGACTACTCCTTGGTGCTCTTTGGGACGTCGGATCGACCGGAATCCCGTTGGGTGGTGCACGGATGATGCACGACATCGACAGGTGACGCCGTGGGCGATGTCCTTGGACTCATGCTGAAACTGGTGGGCCGCGCTTTTTGCCTCGCGGCTTGTGGCTGGCGCGTCGCAAGCACCTCCGCGCCGGGCGGGTAAGTGCTCGACTATACGCCTACGGGCGTCCCACCTACGAGCTGTCCGCCGTGGCGGAACAGACCAGTCCGGTTCGATCCCCGCTTAGGGGCTCTGCTGCGCGCAGGACCGCACGGTGCCGATGACAGCGAGGCTCGTCGTGCGGATCTGCGCGTTCTGCACGGTCGCCGCCGTCGCGGTGGGGCCGATGGTGAGAACCGTGCGGCCCACGACACCGTGGCTGACCTCCTGGGCGAGGATGGTGCACTCGACGGTCATCTGCGGCGGCTTGGTCAGTTGAAAGCTCATCTGCACGAGGCCGTCGTCGACGACGGTGAAGGAGACGTCGCGCCAGTTCGGCTTGGAGACCGTCGCCGACAACGCGAACCACACCACGAGCGCAGCACCCACCAGCGTGAGGAGCGCACCCACGACGACGAATATCCGGCGCCCACCGGTCTGGGCCTCCCACGAGCGCCGCAGGGCCCCCGGGTGTCTGCCGTCGGCCTCGATCTCCTCGAGCTCGTCCCGGTGTTCATTCGCCGCGCTCGGCGCGCCTGCCTCCTTCGGCAGGGCGCCGCGCGCCCGGGCGCCCTGATCGTCCGCGCGCGGACGGTCGGCATCGTTGGAGGAGTTCACGTTGCCACCCTAGGCCGTGCCCCTGGCATCGGTCGGTGCGCGCGGCGCTGTGGCCACGATGACAGAATGGGATGCGCGCCCGCGCCGGTCCGCCGACGCTGAAGGTGGCGACCACCTCCCGAAGAGCCCGATCCTGCAAGAGGAGCCCCGTGACCGAGCCCCGCCGACTGATGGCCGTGCACGCCCATCCCGACGACGAGTCGAGCAAGGGCGCTGCGACCATGGCCCGCTATGTGGCGGGCGGGGACGAGGTGCTCGTCGTGTCGTGCACGGGAGGGGAGCGCGGGGACGTCCTCAACCCGCGGCTCAAGGGTGACCCCGACGTGATGCGCGACCTACCGGCCTTCCGCCGGGAGGAGATGCGCCGCGCCCAGGAGATCCTCGGCGTCCGGCACGTCTGGCTCGGCTTCGTCGACTCCGGCCTGCCCGAGGGGGATCCGCTGCCGCCGCTGCCGCCGGGCTGCTTCGCCCTGGAGCCGATCGACATCGCCACGGAGGCGCTGGTGCGGGTCGTGCGGGAGTCCCGGCCGCACGTCATCACGACGTATGACGAGAACGGCGGCTATCCGCACCCGGACCACGTCATGTGCCACGTCGTCTCGCTCGCGGCCTTCCGCGCGGCCGGAGACCCGGCGGCCTTTCCGCACGCGGGCGAGCCCTGGCAGCCCCTCAAGCTCTACTACAACCAGACCTTGTCCGGCCGCCGGATCCGGGCCCTGCACGAGGGGATGCTCCTGCGGGGCCACAAGTCGCCCTTCGCCGAGTGGATGGAGCGTTGGGCCAAGCGCACCGATCGCGAGACGACGACCCACGTGCGGTGCGTCGACCACTTCGAGACCCGCAACCAAGCACTGCTGGCTCACGCGACCCAAATCGACCCCGACGGCGCCTTCTTCGGCATCCCCCTGGACATCGAGCGAGAGGTGTGGCCGACTGAGGACTTCGAGGCCGCACTCTCCTATGTGCCGATCCGAGATGGCGAGGACGACCTGTTCGCCGGCATCGAGGACGGGGCCCAAGGCGACGAGATGGCCGCGCGGGCACGCTCCGGCGAGCTGGCTCTCGCCTACGACGACGTCAAGGAGGCCTCCTGATGGGCAATATCGACCAGAGCGTGTCCCCGGGGATAGGCGGCTTCCTGGCGTTCTTCCTCCTGGCCTGCGCGTTGTGGCTGCTCATGCGCAACATGCTCAAGCACATGCGCACGCTCACGTATCGCGAGGAACTGCGGGAACGCGCGACCCGCGAGGATCTGGACGGCTCCGGTGGGCTGCGCGAACCGCC
>JAUNUZ010000156.1 GCA_030537915.1 Micrococcales bacterium | reverse complement strand
GGCGGTGGCCGCCTCCATCCCCAGGTAGCCGGAGGCGACCGCCGGTGCGGTCACCGTGATGGTGCCCGTCGCGCTCGAGCCGTCGCGCGGGTCGGCCTCCTCCGCGGCACGAGAGGGGACGTCGATGATGTCGACGCTGGTGCGGCCGACCCCGCTACCGACGGGCAGTGGGCCCTGGAGGCGCGGCGAATCGGGCGTGACGACGTACTCGCAGATCAGGCCGGTCTCAGAGGAGCCGTAGCGGTTGCGCAGCACGCACCCCGGCGGCAGGAGCGGACGCAGCGCCTCGACATCACGGCCGTAGGCGGTCTCGCCGGCGATCGTCACCGAGGTGAGCGTCGTGAGCGCGGCCGGGTCGGGATGGGACGAGCAGAACGCCCGCAGGATGGCCGGACTCGTGATCATGACCGTGCAGCCGTGCTCGGCGATGAAGGCGGGTAGGCCCGCGGTGCCGCGACTGCGCGAGTCGTACAAGCGCATGCAGGCACCGACGACGAGACCGTGGATCGTCGTCGTGAGGCCCGCGTGGAAGGCGATGGGCAGGGTGTGGGCGATGACGCCCGATGAGTCGTAGCAGCCGGTCGCGATCGAGCTGTTCCAGGCATCGCGCATGAAGAGGACCGAGTCGTTGGCGACCGGCTTCGGGGTGCCGGTCGAGCCCGAGGTGAAGGCGAGTGCAGCGACCGCGTACGGCTGCGGCGGGTCCGCCCACAGCACGTCCGTGTCGACCTCGGGCACGCCGGGACCTGCGTTGCGCAGCGGTACGATGACCCGCTGCGCGAACTGCCGGGCGCTCGACTCGTTCGCGTCATCGGCGACAACGAGGTGCACCCCGGCCCGTTCGATGAGCTGGCGCAGGCGGGGCGTGGGGGAGCGCGGGTCCAGTACGAGCACGGGGTGTCCGGAGGCGACGATGGCCAGCAGCGTCGCGACAGCGCCGGTCTCGTGCCCGCACAGCATGCCGATCGGTTCCGCGGTCGGCGGGTCGGTGCCGAGCTCGCGTACGGCGATGAGCACCCGGGCTGCCCGGGCAGCCAGCTGCGAGTAGGTGACTTCGCCAGCCTCGTCGCTGACCGCAATCGCTTCCGGTTGGGCCCGCACGACCGCACGGAAGCGAGGGATGATCCCTGCCTCGAGCTCGGCTTCGGTCAGCTCACTGACACGGCCGGATGCGGCCCGCAAGCCTGCGGCCGGTGCACCCCCCGATGGCATAGTCACCACGGTCCCCCTGACTATCGTGCCGGTGAGCGATCCACCCGCGCCGCACGACTCGACGGGTGGAAGGTAAACGCAAGGTCAACGAACGGTAAGCCTAGGTTCAACCGGGGCTCGTGTGGGTGGGTCGCACGATGCGTTGGCATTCACAGTCGTCGACGCCCACCGGAGTGCTTATCGGCACGAGGCCCCGGGTTCGCAGGCATCCCCGACAGCTCCGGCGTCCGGGGGGCCCGATAGCGCAGAGGCAGGTCGCCGGTACAACGTGTGCTCGCGTCGTGGTTGTCGCCGTAAGCGCGCACCGCGCTGCGAGGTCCCAGCGGGCGACCTAGGGTGGTCGGGTGGACTTCCTTCGTGAACTAAGCAACCGCCTGCCCGGTCGTGAGCGCTGTCAAGGCCTGCTCAAGCACGTGCCGATCCCCGCCTTGCAGGGGGCGTGCGTACTCGAGATCGACCTGACTCGCGGTCTCGCGGAGGTGCCGCCGACGAGCCCGCTCGAAGCCCTGCGGGCCCGCAACACCCCGCAGCTGCACGAGGTCATCGACGGGCTTCGGCGCGCGGTCACCGACGACAAGGTCGCGGCACTCATCGTGCACGCCTCGTCCAACGTGACGCTCAGCCAGGTGCAGGAGCTGCGCCGGGGCATCCTGCGTTTCCGAGCGTCGGGCAAGCCGACGCTCGCCTGGACCGAGTCCTTCGGTGAGCTCGTGCACGGCACGACGGGCTACCTCGCGGCGACCTCCTGCGAGCAGATCTGGGTCCAGCCCAGCGGCGACGTGACGGTGCACGGCATCGTCGCAGGCGGCCTCTTCGTGCGCGGCGCGCTCGACAAGATAGGGGTCCTGCCGCAGTTCGCGCGGCGTCAGGAATACAAGTCGGCCGCCGAGCTCTTCCTCGCTGAGTCCATGAGCGAGCCGAATCGCGCGATGCTGACGCGGATCGTGGAATCGGTCAACGACACGATGGTTGCCGACATGGCCGACACCCGGGCGGACCGCGGCGTCACGCTCGCGGCCGCGCGGGATCTGCTCGAGCGGGGGCGGCTCAGCGCCGAGGAGGCTCTTGAGCGCGGATTCATCGATGCGATCGGCTACCGGCAACAGGCGTTCGTGTGGTTACGCGAGCGGATCGCGGACCCCGATGAGAAGGCGCCGCTCACCTTCGTCGAGCGCTACCGCAAGTCCGCACTCTCGCCGGTGCCGGCCGTGGCCGGCTCGCACCGTCCCACGGTCGCCGTCATCGGGGCCCACGGCGCGATCCACCTCGGTCGAAGCGGTGGAGCGTCACCGACGGGCGGCCACACGGTCGGCTCGGACTCGCTGACCGCGACGCTGCGGGCGGCCCGCCGGGACAAGGACGTCCGCGCCGTCGTCCTGCGCATCGACTCTCCCGGCGGCTCCTACATCGCCTCGGACGCGATCCGCGCCGAGGTGCTCGCGCTGCGCGAATCGGGCACCCGTGTGGTCGCCTCGATGGGCGGGGTAGCAGCCTCAGGCGGGTACTTCATTGCGATGCCCTGCGAGCGCATCCTGGCCAATCCCGCCACCCTCACCGGCTCGATCGGGGTGCTGGCCGGCAAGAACGTCGTCCGCGAGGGGATGCGCCGTCTCGGCATCAACCGTCAGGATGTGTCGCTTGGCCGGTTCGACGAGATGTTCTCGACGCAGCGACCGTTCAGCGATGCCGAGTGGGCCCGTCTGGATACGTGGCTGGACGAGGTCTATGCCGACTTCACCGGCAAGGCGGCCACGGACCGCGGGATGGTGCTCTCCGAGCTCGAGTCGCTGGCCCGCGGGCGCGTGTGGAGCGGTGTCGACGCCCGGCTCAACGGTCTCGTGGACGACCTCGGCGGACTCGACGACGCGATCCGGGTCGCGTGCGAGCTGGCGCAGCTCGATCGCGCACAGGTCGACGTGCGGCGGTTGCCGAAACTTGGTCCCCTCGATCGGTTCCTGCCGACCGAGAACTCCGATTCACCCGTCGGCGCGCGGCTGGGGGAGGGGCTCTCGCTCTACGACCGCGCGAGTCTGGCGCTGGGCCTGAACAGCGCCGGAGTGCTGACGATGCCGCCGTTACGCCTGTCCTGATGCGCGGCGTCCGGTCACCGGTGGGCGCTCACTCCTGGTCTTCGTCGCCGGACTCGCCGAGTTCCGCAGAGTCCTCGAGGTCCTGCGGATCCCGGGAGTCTGGCGCCAGGTGCATCGCCGACTCCTCGGGGCTGCGCCCGTCGCCGTCATTGCGGTAGGAGATCCCCTGGCCCAGGTAGTCCTCGTCCGCCGCGATCGAGTCGACGTCGTCGCCGCCGATGCGCTCGGGCTCGTCGAGCCCGCTCTCGTTGTCGGGTCTGCCGTAGGCCGAGTCCGGGTCCGGCACTTCTTGGGAGAGTCGTTCCTCGATCGTCTCCTCGGCGTCAGACTGGCCGGCCATGAGGTGTTCCGACGCGCGAGGCATCATGTCCGGCGGCGTCACCGGCATGTCGTCACCCTCATCAGATCCGATCTGCGCGTCTCGCTGAGCGGCGTCGAGGGTCTCGTCAAAGCCGGGCATGGTCAGGGGGTCGTTGCCGACGTGCTGGTCACTCATGGCTCCACCCTGGTCCCCAGGCCGCCGCCCCGCAAGGCGACGCTCGGGATCCGCGACAAAAGTGCCCAGCGCGCGACTGCGGGACACTTGCGCATGGTTCGATCTTCAGCTCAGCTGCGCCACCGCGGATCGACGCCGAGCGCCTCAGTCGGCCGTGGTAATCGAGTCGTCGGTGATGCCGGCCGCACGCCGCGCCGCGAGTCGGCGCCGCTGCGGTTCGACGGTGTAGCGGGGGTCGCGCGCCGACTCCATCCCCGCCTCGAAGATTCCGAAGCGGGTGAGGGCGGATGCGCTCATGAGGGCCAGTCCAGAGGCCGCCGCGGTGAGCCGATTGCCCCCCAAGAGCAGCGCGCCCAACCCGCCGGCGACGGCCAGGCGCTCGCTCCAGCGCAGCATCGCGCCGGGTTGACCCTCGTGCAGCGGCTCCGCCGCGACCGGGTCCATCCTGCTCTCCATGTACTTCATCGCGATGATGTCTGCGACGACCCCGATGACGGCGAGCGCACGGGCCGGCGCGGTCTCCCGGACCGGCGTTGTCAGCATCGCCAAACCCCCGGCGGCCAGGGCCGCGGAGCTGACGAATACGAACGGCAGGTCGCGGTGCGCGCCGTTCCACGTGGGGTTCGCCGTGTCCGACAGGAGCACGGCCGTGTACGCGGCCAGGGGCGGCGCGAAGAGCGCCGCCTCGACCCCCGCCAGCGGCTCCACGAACTGCAGGACGGCGCGCAGAGGCCCCAGGGGGAGTCGCTGGCCTGTCATCCGATCGACCTCGGCGGCGGCGGTGACGCCGGCACCGGCGCTGTAGGCCGTCAGGATCCACGATCCGATGCTCATCGGCGAGGTGAGCTTCACGGTGCGCAGCATGTTGTAGAAGCGGTCCGGCCGGCCGAGGTCCTTGACCAGCGCCGCGCCCCCGAGGCTGATCGCGACGATCGAGCCGAGGCGCGCATCGCGTCGCAGCAGCTCGCGCCCGGTGAGCTGGCCGCCCAGCGCGACGAGGCCTGAGCCGCCTGCGAGCCCGCCGAGGAAGAGGTAGGCCGCGACCTCGGGGCCCCACGGCGGCGGCTTGACGACGTTGTGGCCGTAGTAGGAGGAGAACTCCGCATCAGGCACCATCAACATCTCACCGCGGCCGTTGGCGGCGCCGGCACCCCCGTAGTCGCCGGGACCCGACGCGCGCTTGCGCTTCTCGACGGGCCGACCGAACCGCCGGCGCCGCGGCGGCTCCGGGGGGCGGAACTGGTCGAATTCGGAGACGCTCATCGGCGGGCCCCCAGGAACGCGATGGCTGCGGCGGCCGCCATGCCCAGCGCCGCGATTCCCGCCCGGTCGAACATCGCCGGGAGGTCGGCGGTGGGCACCCGCGGATCGGGCGGTAGACCGTAGACCTCGGGCTCGTCCAGGAGGAGGAAGAGCGCGCCGGTACCCCCGACACCGTCGAGTTCGTTGGCGCCGTAGAGCCGCGCCTCGGTGAGTCCCTGCGCGTGCAGCTGCGCGACGCGCTCGCGGGCCTGGCCGACGAGGTCGGTGTGGTCGCCGTACTTGATCGAGGTCGTGGGGCACGCCTTGGCGCAGGCCGGGGTCTCGTCATCGACAAGCCGGTCGTAGCACAGCGTGCACTTCTGGGCGATGCCGCGGTTGGCTACCTCGGGCTGCTCACCCTTTTTTTCGCCGGTGCGGTAGGTAGGCGCGGCGGTGCCGTCGCTGCGCCGCTCGATGACGCCGAACGGGCAACCGGCCACGCACGATCCGCAGCCATTGCACACGTCGTCCTGCACCACGACGGTGCCGAACTCGGTGCGTATAAGCGCACCGGTCGGGCACACGTCCAGACAACCCGCGTGCGTGCAGTGCTTGCACACATCCGAGGCCATCAACCACCGAAACTCCGGGGTGTCCGGGGGAGTCGTGTCCAGGGGCCGGCGCTCGACTGGCGGCGCAAGGGCTGAGGCCGGCACGCTCGAGGTCGCGGCGGGAGGCCCGACGCGCGGCATGCCGAGCGCGACCAGTTGACGCCCCGACTCCCGGGCCTCCTCGATGCGCTGGCTGCTCTGCTCGATGAAGGCGACGTGCCGCCACGTGCTCGCGCCGAGCGCAACGGTGTTGTCGTAGGACATCCCCGTGAGCTCGAGGTCACCGTCGCGGGGATTGCGGTTCCACTCCTTGCACGCGACCTCGCACGCCTTGCACCCGATGCAGATCGAGGTGTCCGTGAAGAAGCCCTTCCGCGGCTGATGGATCGGCCAGTGCGCAT
>JAUNUZ010000155.1 GCA_030537915.1 Micrococcales bacterium | reverse complement strand
GCGGCAGAGCTGGACGATGCGGCGGAGCTGGCCGGTGGGTTCCGCACCACCGCCGCCTGCTCAGGTTCGGGGGGGTGTGGCGGCTCGACGAACTCGGCCACCTCGGCGGGTGCCACCGGCTCGGGAGTCGTTGGGGGCTGGGAGGCGGTCACGTCGGACGCGCTCCTCTCGTGAGACGGAGCCGGTGGCGAGGTCGCCGCCGGAGAATCAGTGGGCGGGCCGACAGGCGTGTCGGCCGGCAGCAGCCCGGGCGCAGTGAGCGCGGCGGCGACGCATAGGCGCTGCACGGCACCCACGGGGATATCGACCCAACTGGGGCGATGGCGCGCCTCGTAGACGACCTCGTAGAGCGCCTTGTCGAGCAGGAGCGCATCCAGGAGCGCGGCCCCCGCGGGATCGGAGCGTGGATCGCCCGCGATAGAGGCGTAGCCCTCCAGGAAGGCCGCCGAGGTGGCAACGGCCCACCGGGACGGATCGACCTGTCCCGAGCCAGAAACCGGTGAGGGCACCGCAGGTCCGGCGGCAGCCGCAGCGGTACGCTGCGCGTTCGCGACCTCGCGGACGGTCTCGCTGTGCTCGCGCTCGATGGATCCGGCCGCGTAGTCCACGGAGCGCAACATGCCGGCAACGTCGCGCAACGCGAGATCGGGCTCGTTGCGCTCGGCCAGGGAGCGCAGCGGCTCGCCTTCGAAGTCGAGCAGCACCCACCCGCGACCGGGGGCGTTGAGTACCTGCCCTAGGTGATAGTCACCGTGGACGCGCTGCAGACCGGGCCACGGCGCGGCGGCGGCCCGAGCGAATACCCCTTCGATCCAGTAGCTGTGTGCATACAGCACCGGGGCCTGCGCCAGTGCCGCGTAGAGCCGACGACGCCACCCGGCCGTGAGGGCCGCACGCTGCTCGTCGCTGGCCGCCACTGTCGGCAGGATCCGCGCAAGTGCCTCGTGAACGCTCGCCGTGGCGATCCCCAGCCGACGTGCCGCGGCGGTGAAGTCCTTGCCCGTGTGGATGGAGTCGAGAGCGACCCGCCAGGCGTCCTGGGTGCCGGGTATGAACTCTTGGGCGAACGCCAGGTGCCCGACGGCGATGCCTCCAGCCGCCCCCTCCCACGTGCCGGTGACGTCGCCGAGCGGGCGGGGCACGAGCTGGGAGCCCGCACCGGCTAGCGCCTCCTGCAGCACCACGTCGGGATTCTGGCCGTGCTGCAGCATCCGGAAGACCTTGATGATGACCGGACTCGCCGACCCGTCCGGACCCGTGGCTTCGTAGACGATCGACGTGTTCGACTGCTCGCCGCCCAGCACCCGGCTGGCGCTCGGCGTGACGTCGCCGGAGGCAGGGTGGGGGTGACCGACGACGTCCGGTTCGAGCGTGAAGCTGATGCTCGCGTGTTGGGCCAGGGCCCGACCGCGCGCCAGCGCCAGGAGTTGCTCCGCGTAGACGGGGTCATGCGGCCCGTCGTAGACGTAGCGAGTGCCGAGCACGCCGTGCTCGATCGTGCCGATGAGTCCGGCCTCGGCGCCGGCCAACGGAGCGGACCGATAGGTGAGCGGCACCTGGTAGACGATCGGAGCGGGGCCACCTTCGTCGAGCACGATGAGGGTCTCGATACCGACCTCACCGATCGGGTCATCGAGCCGGTAGCCGCCGAGGCGGCGCAGCTGCGGCTCCCGCCCCTTGGTGGCATACCAGCGTTGGCGGCTCATCCAGCCGGTGATGAGCTGAAGCTTGGAGGGGCTCAGGGTCGTCTGGAAGATCTCAGCCATCGCTGTTCTCCTCGGTCTCGATAAGGCGCAGCCAGAAGAAGTCCCGGGAGCCTAGCGTCAAGGTCACGGTGCCGTCGGCGCCGATCTTGGGGAAGCCGGAGCCGCCGAAAACGTCACGGACCCGAGCGCCGGCGAACTTTTCCGGCAGCCGCATCGTGCCGGCCTGGGGGCGGGACGACAGGTTGCACACGCACAGCACCGCGCGAGCCTGGTCCCCGTCCGTCTTGGCCTCCGGGGGCAGGTCCCGGACGAAGGTGAGCAGCGTCTCGTTGTCGCAGTCGAGCAGCTCGAACGTGCCGAGTCCGAAGACCGGGTGTTGGGCTCGGACGTACAACATCGCCCGCACCCAGTGCAGTAGCGAACTCGAGGACGCCATCTGGGCCTCGACGTTGACGTTGTTGTGGTGGTAGACCAGCGATTGGATGACCGGCAGGTAGAGCTTGCCGGGGTCGACACTGGAGAAGCCCGCATTGCGATCCGGCGTCCATTGCATGGGTGTGCGCACCGCGTCGCGGTCCGGCAGCCAGATGTTGTCGCCCATGCCGATCTCGTCGCCGTAGTACAGGCATGGGCTCCCCGGCAGGCAGAGCACCAAGGCCTGGATGAGTTCGATCTCCGCACGGCTGTTGTCCAGGAGGGTCGCCAGCCGCCGCCGGATACCGACGTTGGCCCGCATCCGCGGATCCGGGGCGTACCAGCCGTACATCGCCGACCGCTCCTCGGACGTCACCATTTCGAGCGTCAGCTCATCGTGGTTGCGCAGGAAGGTGCCCCATTGGGCACCCGGCGGGATGGCCGGAGTCTCGGACAGCGCCTTGATGATGGGGGTTGCCTTCTCCTCGCGCAGGGAGGAGTAGATCCGGGGCATCACCGGGAAGTGAAAACACATCTGGCATTCCGGCGCCTCGGGGGTGCCGAAATAGTCGACGACCTCGTGCGGCATCTGGTTCGCCTCTGCGAGCAGCACCCGCCCGGGGTATTCCTCGTCCACCATCGCGCGCAGCTTCGCCAGGAATTCATGCGTCTTGGGGTGGTTTTCGCCGTTGTGTCCCTCTTCCTCGAAGAGATAGGGGACCGCGTCGAGCCGGAAACCATCGATGCCCAGGTCCATCCAGAAGCGGACGACGTCGAAGATGGCCTCGACGACCTTGGGGTTCTCGAAGTTCAGGTCCGGCTGGTGGGAGAAGAAGCGGTGCCAGAAGAACTGCCGCCGCACGGGGTCGAAGGTCCAGTTCGACACCTCGGTATCGACGAAGATGATGCGCGCCTCGCCGTACATCGAGTCGTCGTCGGACCAGACGTAGAAGTCACCGAACGGGCCCTGCGGGTCCGATCGGCTCGCCTGGAACCACGGGTGCTGGTCGCTGGTGTGGTTCATCACCAGGTCGGTGACGATGCGGATGCCGCGCGCGTGTGCCTGGCTGACAAGCTCGGTGAAGTCGACGAGTGTGCCGAATTCGGGCAGAACCGCCGTGTAGTCGGCGATGTCGTAACCGCCGTCGCGCAGCGGGGAGGCGTAGAACGGCGGGATCCACAGGCAATCGATGCCCAGCCACTGCAGGTAGTCGAGCTTGCCGATGAGGCCGGTGAAATCACCCGAGCCAGCGCCCTTGGAGTCAGAGAAGGCCCGCACCAGCACTTCGTAGAAGACCGCAGTCTTGAACCAATTGGGGTCGTACTTCAGGCCAGGTTGGTTCAGATTGAGCCCCTTCACCTAGAACCTCCTGACGTGGATGATGTGCACGGGTTCGGCGTCGCGGCCGACTCGCACGAAATTGTGCTGACCCCACTGCCACGAGGCACCGGTGATGAGGTCCTTGGCGACGAAGCTGTCGTTCGGCCCCAGCCCGAGCTCGGGCATGTCGAGGTGGACCCACGTCTCCCGGGTGGTGTGCGGATCGACATTGGCGACGACGATGATCGTGTCGTCACGGCCGCCGTCGACGTGCCGCTTGCTGAAGCACATGACGTTTTCGTCGTCGGCGCCTTGGCGCCGCCAATTACGCAACCAGTGCAGCGCGGGGTGGGCCTTGCGGATCTCGTTGAGGGTGCGCAGGTAGTCGGCCATCCACAGCTGGCCCGCCTTCGCGCCGCCCGGCTCGTAGTCCTCCCAACGACGGTTCTTGAACTCGTACTTCTCGTTGTCGATCTGTTCCTCGACGCCGGGTCGAGGGACCGCCTCCAGCATTTCGTAGCCGGCGTAGATGCCGTAGGTCGGCACGAGAGTCGCCGCCAGCGCGGCGCGCACCTTCCACGCCGCCGGTCCGCCGTACTGCATGTACGGGGTGAGGATGTCGTGCGTCGTCGGCCAGAAGCTCGGGCGCATGTAGTCGGCGCTCTGGAGCGACAGTTCCTCCATGTACTCCTCGAGCTCCTGGCGCTGATTGCGCCACGCGTAATATGTGTAGCTCTGCTGGAAGCCCACCTTGCCGAGCGTGGCCATCATCGCCGGCTGGGTGAACGCCTCCGCGAGCCAGATGACATCCGGGTGCGATTGCGCGACGTCACTGATGAGCCATTGCCAGAACTCGACGGGCTTGGTGTGGGGGTTGTCGACCCGGAAGATCTTGACGCCGTGGTCGATCCAGACCTGGATGACGCGACGCACCTCGGCATAGATGCCGGCCGGGTCGTTGTCGAAGTTCACCGGGTAGATGTCCTGGTACTTCTTCGGCGGGTTCTCCGCGTGCGCGATCGTCCCGTCCGCGCGGGTTGTGAACCACTGCGGGTGGCTCGTGACCCAGGGGTGGTCGGGCGCGCACTGCAGCGCGATGTCGAGGGCCACCTCGAGGCCGACGCGGTGCGCCTGCGCGACGAAGAAATCGAAGTCCTCGAACGTGCCCAGCGTGGGCTCGATAGCGTCGTGCCCGCCGTCCTTGCTGCCGATCGCGTAGGGGGAGCCGGGGTCCTTGGGGCCGGCGTCGAGCGAGTTGTTCGGCCCCTTGCGGTTGATAGTCCCGATGGGGTGCACCGGCGTGAGATAGATGACGTCGAAGCCCATGTGGGCTATCGCGGGCAGGCGCTGCGCGGCCGTGCGCAGTGTGCCGGTCACCCATTCCCCTTTGGCCTCGTCGTAGTAGCAGCCCTCCGAGCGCGGGAAGAACTCGTACCAGGCGCCGTAGAGCGCGAGCTGCCGTTCGACGAGCCAGGGGTAATCGGGGGTGGGGCTGACGTGCTCGCGCAGCGGGCGCGTCCGCAGCTCCTGCGCGACTTCGGGTGCGGCTCCGGCGGCCAATCGCGCGGCTGCGGGACGGGATTCGTCTCGCAGCGCCTGGATGGCGTCGCCCAGCATCCGCTGCGCCGACTCGGGCCGGTTCTCGACCTGCAGGGCTCGCTCGAGGACGCGGGCGCCCTCCTCGAGCATGAGGTCGACGTCCACACCGGCCTCGACCTTGATCGTGGCGTCGTGCTCCCACGTGCCGTAGGGGTCCGACCAGCCCTCGATGCGGTAGCTCCAGCTGCCCACTCGGTCGGCCTCGATCGTGGCCTCCCACAGGTTCAGACCGGCATTCGTGCAGACCAGCGACACGACATGCTCGCCCCCGCAGGGGTCGGTGAGGACGGCGTTGGCGTTGACGGCGTCGTGGCCCTCGCGGAACACCGTGGCGGTGACGGGGATCTGCTCGCCAACGACCGCCTTGAGCGGGAAGTCGCCCCCCTCGACCAGTGGCGTCACGTTCGTCACCGGGATGCGCCCCAGCGGGCGTTGGCCGGACAACGCGTCCACCGGCCTGCCCGGCGACCCGCCGGGGGTTACACCGGGTGCGGTGCCGGGCGCGTGCTGGGTGGCTGGTCCACTCGAACCGGGATCGGCTGGCTGGGGCGTGGATGACTGCGATGTCGTCGTGGTCACGGGGCAGACGCTATCGGTTTCGTCGCCCACATTGCATTCCGCGCCCACCCGGCCCGCGGCCGGACCCCGGCCGATCAGTGGCGCTCCCGGGGGGCGTGCGCGTCCGACCGGAATAGGGTCGCGCGCTCGATAGACTTGTCTTGTGAAGGCAATCCGACGTTTCCACGTACGCACAGTTCTGCCCGAGCAGATCGCCCCCCTGGGCGAGCTCGCGAGCAACCTGCACTGGTCCTGGCACCCCCCGACTCGGCGCCTCTTTGCCGAGATGGCGCCGGTGCGCTGGGAGAAGGTGAAGCACGATCCCGTCGCATTACTCTCATCCTTGTCCGCCAGGGAGCTGGCTGAGCTGGCCGCGGACGAGAGCTTCGTCGCCAAGGTCCGCGTCGCGGAGGCGTCGCTGCGCCATTACCTCGAGTCCGACCTGTGGTTCCAGCGG
>JAUNUZ010000154.1 GCA_030537915.1 Micrococcales bacterium | reverse complement strand
TCCGGCGGGAGGCGATAGTGGGGCAGCGGCAGCCGGCTACGCCCTCGCTGCGCTGCCCGGACAGCACGCGGCCTTCGACACCGGGGAGCTCAGCGCCCGCTTCGACGTCGTCGGTGCGCCCCAGGTGCGGGTGCGGGTCACCTCGACCGCCAAGGATGCGACGCTCTTCGCCTCACTGTGGCGGATGACCCCCGCCGGTCCCGTCTCACCGCGCGGCCAGGTGGTCCCGATCAGGGTCGCCACAACTCCCGACACCCCCCTGGACGTCGACCTCCCGCTCCCGGGCGGGACGTACTCGATGGCCAAGGGTGGCCGCTGGCGCGTGCTCATCTCGGCGACCGACGCGGGTTACGCCGTCCCCACCGACGCACGCTTATACACCGTCGAGCTGGCCGACGGCGCCCTCGTCCTCCCCACGACCAAGGCCCTCACCGACGCCGGGGACGCCGGATCGGGCACGACCGGTGCCCTTGCGGAGGTCAGCAGCATGGACCGCGAGGTGCTGGGCGCCGCAGCGGGACTGGCGGCGCTGCTACTTGCGATCGCAGCCGCTGCGCTGCTCACGTGGTGGCGGCGCCGCCGCGTCTATCGGCGCGACACTCGGACCGAGGACGCCGACGTGCCGCTCGTCGTCGACAACCTGGTCAAGACGTACAAGGACGGCCACCGGGCCGTCGACGACGTGTCCTGGCGTGCGGAGGCGGGCCAGGTCGTCGGACTACTCGGCCCCAACGGCGCCGGCAAGACCACGACGATGCGCATGCTCGTCGGCCTCATCCGCCCCGACTCCGGCGCGGTCCACGTGCTCGGCGAGCCGGTGCGAGCCGGGGCTCCGGTGCTGAGTCGGGTCGGCGCACTCATCGAGGGGCCCGGCTTCCTCCCGCACCTGACCGGTCAGCAGAACCTTCGCGCATATTGGGAGGCGACCGGTCGCGATCCCGGCGACGCGCATATCGAGTCCGCTCTCGAGGTCGCCGCCCTCGGCGACGCGGTCGACCGCCCTGTGCGCACCTACAGCCAGGGCATGCGCCAGCGGCTCGGCATCGCTCAGGCCATGCTCGGCCGCCCGGAGGTGCTCCTGCTCGACGAGCCGACGAACGGCCTGGACCCGCCGCAGATCGCCGCAATGCGCCCGATCCTGCAGGACTACGCCCGCACGGGGCGCACCGTCGTCGTCTCGAGCCATCTGTTGGCCGAGGTCGAGCAGACCTGCACCCACGTCGTCGTCATGAACCGTGGCCGCGTCGTCGCCACCGGTTCCGTCGCCGAACTCGTCACGGGCGACGGCACGACGGTGGTCACCCTGGGCCCGGCCTGCGACCCCGAAACGGTCGCGGCCGCCCTGGCCGCCACCCCGGTCGGTCAGAGTCTGCGCGAGATCCGCCTCGACGCGCCGGCGCGCGCGCTGACCCTCGTCGGTGACACCCCACGCGGCGAGATCGTCGCGGCGGCCGTCGCGACGGGCGCCGACATCGAGTCGGTGACCGCTCGCCGTCGCCTCGAGGAGGTCTTCCTCGGGGTGATCGGCGGGGATGACATCGACGCCCACGCCACCGGATCCGTCGACGAACGCAGCCGCCGGGACGCCCTGCGCCAGGTGCGGTCCCGATGAGCCGCCGGACCAGCGCGCAGGCGACCCGGCCCGGGAAGAGGCCGCTGCGTTGGCGGGCCGAGCTGGGCCGACAGCTGGGCCGGCGCCGCACCGTGTGGGCCTTCGGACTCCTCCTCGCGTTGCCGCTCATTCTCGTCGGCGCGTTCTCCCTCGGTGACGGCGGCTCGGGCGGCGGCCGCTTCGTCGACCTCGCCCAGAGCGGATCCGCCAACTTCGCGGTCTTCTGCATCTTCGCAGCAAGCGATTTCCTGCTCGTCATCCTCGCCGCGCTCTTCGCGGGCGATGCGATCCCCGCGGAGGCCTCGTGGTCGTCGCTGCGCTACCTGCTCGTCGCGCCGGTGAGCCGGGCTCGTCTGCTCACCAGCAAACTGACCGTCGCACTCGCCTCGACCGCGCTGGCCGCCGCATTGCTGCCCGCGTGGGCCCTGCTGGTCGGAGGTGTCGCCTACGGCTGGGCGCCCTTCACCAGCCCAGCCGGCGTGGGCCTCGACTGGGGCGACTTCCTGCCTCGACTCGTGCTTGCCACCGCTGCCGTTGCCATCACGCTCGTGCAGGTCGTCGGCATCGCGCTGCTCATCGGCACGCTCAGCGACGCACCCTTGGGCGCCGTCGGCGGAGCCGTGCTCGTCACGATCGTCTCCTCGATCCTCGACACGATCGATGCGCTCGGCGACCTGCGCCACGCCCTGCCGATGCACTACTCCCGCGCCTGGGCCGGAGCGCTCGCACCGGACATCGCCTGGACCAACATCCAGCTCAGCGCCCTGTGGTCCCTCATCTACGGCGTCATCACCATCGCGGTCGCGTACTGGTGGTTCCGCCGCAAGGACATCCTCAGCTGACGCGCTTCGCGCCGACAGGGCTCAGCCCACGCAGTCGGGTCTCGTGCGCGTGTGGCGCCGCTCTGGTGCGACCCGGCGGTGACGCTCCCGCATCAGGCCCTGGTAGGCACCCGGCAGCGACCCCAAGTCGTAGGTTGAGCCCATGAGCGCACCCGGTGAGCGAACGACCTACGTCCTCGTGGACGGGGAGAACATCGACGCCACCCTGGGGACGTCAATCCTCAACCGGCGACCCAACCCCGAGGAGCGGCCGCGTTGGGACCGGGTGCTCAGCTTCGCCGAGGCGCGCTGGGGGCAGCCGGTCAAAGGCCTGTTCTTCCTCGCCGCGAACAACGACCTACCGATGGGCTTCATCCAGGCGCTCCTGGCGCTGGGCTACAAGCCGATCCCACTCAGCGGGGCCAGCCACGACAAGGTCGTCGACATCGCGATTCAGCGCACCCTCAGCGCGCTGCGCACCATTGCGGCCGACGCCATGCTCGTCAGCCACGACGGCGACTTCCACCGCGAGCTCGAGAGCCTGTGCGACGGGCGTCGGGTGGGCCTTGTCGCCTTCCGAGAATTTCGCAATTCTCGCTTCGCGGGGTTGACCGACAAGGGCCTGCACTTCTTCGATCTCGAATACGACGTGCAGGCCTTCACGAGTCGTTTGCCGCGGGTACGGATCATCCCGATTGACGAGTTCGACCCCCTGGAGTTCCTGTAGAGCCAAAGATGGCTCCGACCCGGCAGATGCCTTCGCGATCATCGGATCGTGCATCTCAACCAGCGGAACGTCGGCCGGCCCCGGCCGGTGCAATTCGATTCCGTTGCGCTGCAACCAAGCTCCCGAATCAGCGCACCCTGGGCACCCCGGTTGCGTCCTAGCGACTTGGACGACCGCCCAGGTGGCCCGTACCTTAGCTTTCCTAAGGCCCGGGGGCGGCCGGCTCGTCGGTAGTCATGAGCATTTCTGCGTGTGGGGCCTGGGCCCCGAGGGAAAGCGTCGCCTCTGCGGCTAAGCCGTCTTGGTTCGAGAGGTCGCTATGCCCATCGCGTTCGTCACATCCCTCACCGCCGTCTTGAGCGCGCCCCTGCTCGCGGTCGGCCTCGGGATGCCCGCGCTCGCCGCGGCCCCCGCGCTCCGCACGCCGACCGCATCTGTCGCGCGAGCAACTGCCGCGCAACCATCCGCGGCGCAGCCGGCTGCCGGGCGCTCCGGCGCCGCCGCCAAGCGCTATCTGGGAACCTCGGCGTCCCGGCTGCCCTGGCACTCGGGAGCTTGGGTCGGCGGCTGGATGAACGCCAAGCGCGCGAGCGCCTGGGGCCCCTGGCGCGGGACCCCCAGCGACTCGACCCTGACCTTCCCGGAGTGGAACACCTGGACCCAGCTGCAGAACTCGACCTGGCACATCGACACCTTCAGGGGCTTTAAGGGGCGCCTCGTCTACGGCCTGCCGCTCCTGCCCCGCAACGCCAAGCCGAGCCAGCTCACCGCCGTTGCGGCCGGGAAGCACGATGCGACCTTCCGCAAGGTCGCCAAGGACCTGCGCAGCCGAGGTCGGGGGACGTCGGTCGTGCGCATCGGCTGGGAGGCCAACGGCACGTGGATGCCGTTCAGTGTCACCTCCGCGACGGCCAAGAACTACCGCAACGCCTACCGCCGCGTCGCCCAGGTCATGAAGAAGGAGGCGCCCGGCCTCGTCTTCGCCTTCGACATCAACTGCGGCACGCAACTGCGGGGTCAGACGAACCGCCTGGACAGCCTCACCAAGCTCTACCCCGGCAACGACGTCGTCCAGCTCATCGGCTGCTCGGCCTACGACTGGGACGTCATCGGCGCGAACAGCGAGGCCTCCTGGCGTCGCTCCATCAGCCCGGCCAAGGCGGTCGGGGTCGCCGACGTCGCCAAGTTCGCGCGCGCCAAGGGCAAGGGACTCAGTTTCAGTGAGTGGGGGCTGGCACCCAAGAACCGCGACGGGCATGGGGACAACCCGTTCTACATCCGCAAGATGAAGCAGTTCTTCGACGCGAACGCCGACATCCTCGTGATGGAGAACTACTTCAACGAGCCGGGCAAGACGATGCTCAGCTCGCTGTGGACCGAGGCCCCGCAGAACCCGAAGTCAGCCGCCCTCTACCGACAGCTGTGGTGACGCGGCTTCATCTCACTCGTGCAACGATCGGCCGCGTTCTTCTGCGCACACATGCCCCGTGGGCTTAGGTTCCCCGGTAGCCCGCGGCATCGTATGGTGCGACCGCATCGACCGTGATCCGCGTGCTGACCAGCGGCGGGGCGACGACGGTGTCCCTCGCGACACGAAGCGGAGAGACCATGACGATGAGGCGGAAGGCGACCCCGGTCGTCCTGATGGCGTCGGTGGCCCTGGTGATGTCGGGCTGCGCGCAGTCGGACCGGGCGGACAGTGGCGGCGGCGCAACAGGCGGTGGCAGTAGCGGCGACTTCAAGGGCACCTTCACCTTCGGCGCCGCGGGTGCACCGGAGGTCTTCGACCCGTTCTACGCGACCGACGGTGAGACCTTCCGGGTGACTCGGCAGATCTTCGACGGGCTGCTCTCCATCAAGCCCGGTACCGCCGACTTGGCCCCCGGCCTGGCCGAGAAGTGGGAGCCGTCGACCGACGGCAAGCAATGGACCTTCACCCTGCGCCAAGGGGTGAAGTTCACCGACGGCGAGCCCTTCAACGCTGACGCGGTGTGCAAGAACTTCGAGCGGATGTACGACCAGAACGACGTCGCCGCCAGCGGCCCCGCCGAGTACTGGTCCACGACCATGGGTGGCTTCAAGTCCAAGGCATCCGACTCGCTCTACCAGGGCTGCGCGGCCAAGGACCCCAACACCGCGGTCCTGACGGTCAAGGAGGCGACGTCGAAGTTCCCGGCCATGCTCTCGCTCGCGTCGTTCTCGATGCAGAGCCCGAAGGCGATGGACGCGGGCAAGGCCAACGACGTCAAGGCCCAGGGCGAGGGTTTCGTCTACCCCGAATACTCACGCAACCCCGCCGGCACCGGCCCCTACAAGCTCGAGAAGTACGACGAGGCCAACAAGACCGTCAGCCTCGTGGCCAACGACCAATACTGGGGCGAGAAGCCCAAGACGGCGAAGCTGATCTTCAAGATCATCCCCGACGAATCGACCCGTCGACAGGAGCTGCAGGCCGGCTCGATCGACGGCTACGACTTGCCGAACCCGGTCGACTGGAAGGGCCTGAAGGACGAGGGCAACAAGGTCGAGGTCCGACCGGCCTTCAACATTCTCTACCTGGGCCTGAACCCGGAGAAGAACCCGAAGCTCAAGGACCTGAAGATCCGCAAGGCGCTGTACCAGGCCATCAACCGCGAGCAGCTCATGAAGACCCAGCTGCCCGAGGGGGCCACAGTCGCGACGCAGATGATGCCTGACACCGTGGCCGGCTACAACAAGGAGCTCAAGGCGGTGCCCTACGATCTGGAGGCCGCCAAGCCCGTCCTGCAGGGGTTGACGCTGACCGTGGCCTACCCCTCCGAGGTCACCCGGCCCTACATGCCGAACCCGCAGAAGATTCACGAGGCGATCCGCGCTGACCTGGAGAAGGCCGGCGTCAAGGTCAACGTCGTCACCAAGCCGTGGAACGGC
>JAUNUZ010000153.1 GCA_030537915.1 Micrococcales bacterium | reverse complement strand
CAGGTTCGGTCTCGACCGGCTGCGGCTGCGGCTCGGCTGGCTCAACCTGCGTTGGTGCGGCTTCGACCGGCTCGGCCGGGCCGGTGGTGGGCTCGAGTGCCTGCGCGAAGGCGTCGGCCGCGTCCATCCCGACGAAGCTCTTGGCCGCCTCGGAGAAAACATAGACGCCCGAGCGAGCCCCGAGTGCGTCGGTGATCCGGCGGGCGTCGTCGGCGTGGACGCCGTCCGGGTCGGCGTCACCGGAGAAGTCGATCATCGTCGTGCACTTGGAGATCCGGCGCCGTTTCAGGGTCGGGGCGTAGTCGGCGTACCGCTGCGGAAGGCCCTCGGAATCGTCGTCGTACCAGAACGTCAAGGCGTAGTCGCCCAGCCGCACGATCGCCTGCAGGGGCCCCTGCTCGATGGTGGGTGCGGGGTCACGATCGGCGAACAGCTCCGTGACCAGGGACTCCAGCTCGGTGCGCGGCAACGTGGTGGCGTCCGTCGCAAAGACGAGGTGAGGGTAGGCGTTCGCAGGCATGGGCCCCATCCTTGCCCATCGTGGGTAGGGTCGAGGCATCCCCGAGTTGTTCCCCGAGATATCTCGATATCGAGCTATCTTGGTGATGGTCGAGTCGCCGACCTGACGGCGGCCCGCATCAGCGCCCCGATGCATGTCCCGATGAAGGAGTCCCCGAGGTGACCGAAGTGACAGCACAGCAGATCGTCTGGACCCAGATCGACGAGGCGCCGGCCCTGGCGAGTTGGTCCTTTCTGCCGATCGTCCGGGCCTTCACCGAGGGAACGGGGATCGACGTCGTCAGCAGCGACATCTCCCTGGCCGGGCGCATCCTGGGGCAGTTCGCCGAACGACTGAGTGCGGACCAGCGAGTGGAGGACAACCTCGCCCAGCTTGGCGCGCTCACCCAGAGTCCCGATGCCAACATCATCAAGTTGCCCAATGTCTCCGCCTCGATCCCGCAGCTCAAGACCGCGATCAAGGAGCTGCAGGGCCAGGGCTTCGACGTCCCGAACTACCCGGACGAGCCCTCGACCGAACAGGAGCGCCAGGTCCAGGAGGCTTACGCAAGGGTTCTCGGCTCAGCCGTCAACCCCGTGCTGCGCGAGGGCAACTCGGACCGACGCGCGCCGCTGTCGGTGAAGAATTTCGCGAAGAAGCATCCGCACAAGCTCGGCCCCTGGACGCCGGAGAACAGGGCGCGCGTCGCCAGCATGAGCAGTGGGGATTTCTACGGCAATGAGCAGTCGACCGTTGCCGAATCGCAGGACACCCTGACGATCGTCTTCGAGGCCGACGACGGCGCGAAGGCGGTCCTCAAGGACGGCGTCGCGGTCAGCGCGGGCGAGATCATCAGCACGACCTTCATGTCCGTCACGGCGCTGCGCGACTTCTACGCCGAGCAGATCGAGCTCGCCAAGGCGGACGATCTGCTGCTGTCGCTGCACCTCAAGGCGACGATGATGAAGGTGTCCGACCCGGTCATGTTCGGGCACGCAGTATCGGTCTTCTTCGAGCCGGTCTTCACCAAGCACGCGGCGACGTTCAAGAAGCTCGGTGTCAACGCGAACGTGGGCATGGGGTCTCTCCTGGAACAGGTCGCGACGCTGCCGCAGGATCAGCGCGCGGAGATCGAGGCGGATATCAAGGCCTGCTACGAGCAGCGCCCCGACCTCGCGATGGTCGACTCCGACCGCGGCATCACGAACCTGCACGTGCCCAGCGACGTCATTGTCGACGCCTCGATCCCGGTCGTCGTCCGCGACTCTGGCCAGATGTGGAACGCCAAGGGGGAGTTGCAGCAGACGCTCGCGATGGTGCCCGATCGGTCCTACGGGGCCATGTATGCGGAGGTCCTCGACGACTGTCGGCGCAACGGGGCTCTGGACCCGGCGACGATGGGCTCGGTGCCCAACGTCGGGCTCATGGCGCAGAAGGCCGAGGAGTACGGCTCGCACCCGACGACCTTCGTCATCGGGGGCCCGGGCATGGTGCGGGTCACGAACTCCGCCGGTGACACGCTGAGCGAGCACCAGGTCGACGCGGGCGACATCTGGCGGATGTCGAGGGTCAAGGACGTCCCGGTGCAGGACTGGGTCAAGCTCGCGGTGACTCGCGCGAGCGCCTCCGGTATGCCGGCGTGCTTCTTCCTCGACGAGAACCGCCCGCACGATGCGAACGTCATCGCCAAGGTCGAGCGGTATCTCAAGGAGCACGACACCTCGGGTATCGAGGTGCTGATCAAGCCCCCGGTCGAGGCGATGCGCTACTGCCTGGAACGGATCCGCCGCGGCGAGGACACGATCTCGGTCACCGGCAACGTGCTGCGCGACTACCTCACCGACCTCTTCCCGATCCTGGAGCTCGGTACGAGCGCCAAGATGCTCTCGGTCGTGCCGCTGCTGGCCGGCGGTGGGCTCTTCGAGACCGGGGCCGGCGGCTCGGCGCCCAAGCACGTGCAGCAGTTCGTCAAGGAGGGCTACCTGCGCTGGGACTCCCTCGGCGAGTTCTCCGCGCTCGGCGCGTCGCTGGAGCACCTCGGTGAGCACTACGGCAACGCCAAGGCGCTCGTGCTCGCGCAGACGCTGGACCAGGCCATCGCCAAGTTCCTCGAAGAGAACAAGTCCCCGGCTCGCCGCCTCGGCCAGATCGACAATCGAGGCAGCCACTTCTACCTCGCGCTCTACTGGGCCCGGGCGCTTGCGGCGCAGGACGAGGACGTCGAGCTCAAGGAGCGCTTCACGTCGGTGGCCAAGGAGCTGACCGATCACGCCGCGACCATCGACGCCGAACTCCTGCGCGCGCAGGGCTCCCCGGTCGACCTCGGTGGCTACTACCGACCCGACGCGGCCAAGGTGTCCGCGGCGATGCGCCCGAGCCCGACCCTGAATGCCATCATCGACGCGATGTGACGCTGGTGGCCGGCCGCGCCGGCCACCAGCGGTGCCGCAACGGGCCTGGGGTGTGCGGCGCGCGTTGGCGCTGGTGGGGCCGCCTGCCGGCCCCGACGTGCGGGGGAACGACCGGCGGGTGCGGCGTCCCCCGCCGATCCCCCGCGCGCACCTGCCAGACTGAGTCCCATGTGTGCGCAGTCCACCCCCAGTCGACCCCGCCTCTTCTCCGGAATGCAGCCCACGAGCGACTCGCTGCACCTGGGTAACTATCTGGGTGCGCTGGTCAACTGGGTGTCGATGCAGCAAGATTTCGAGGCCATCTACTCCATCGTCGACCTGCACTCGCTGACGCTGGACATGGCTCCCGATGTGCTGCGCCATCGCACGCGCGTGACCGCCGCGCAATATCTCGCCGCAGGAGTCGACCCTTCGGTCTCCGCGGTCTTTGTGCAGAGCCACGTGCCCGAGCACTCCCAGCTGACCTGGGTGCTGTCCTGCATCACCGGCTTCGGCGAGGCCTCTCGCATGACTCAGTTCAAGGACAAGGCGGCGCGCGCGGGAGCCGATGGTGCGAATGTCGGCCTCTTCACCTACCCAATCCTCATGGCCGCGGACATCCTGCTCTACGACGCGGCCAAGGTGCCGGTCGGGGAGGACCAGCGCCAGCACCTCGAGCTGACCCGAAATTTGGCGCAGCGTTTCAACGCGCGTTTCGGTCACACCTTCGTCGTGCCCGAGCCACACATCGTCCGTGAGACCGCCAAGGTCTACGACCTGCAGGATCCGACGTCGAAGATGAGTAAGTCGGCGGCGAGCCAGAACGGTGTCATAGACATGCTCGCCGACCCCAAGGTCATCGCGAAGCGCGTCAAGTCCGCGGTGACGGACACCGAGCGAGAGATCCGTTTCGACGAGCAGGCTAAGCCCGGCATCGCAAACCTGCTACGCATCTATTCCGCGCTCTCAGGGGAGACCGTGGCGGGGCTCGAAGACCGTTACGTCGGCAAGGGATACGGGGATCTGAAGAAGGATCTGGCCGAGGTCGTCGTCGGGACTGTGGAACCCTTCCGCGCTCGCGCACTGGAACTCCTGGACGATCCGGGAGAGCTGGGTGCGATTCTCGCCGATGGCGCGGATCGCATCCGCACCATCGCCGCCGACACCATGACCCGCGTCTACGACCGGGTCGGAATCCTTGCGGGAGCCTGAGCACCCATGAGCCAGATGACCCCAGACCCGGCCGACGAATCGCTGGGCGCGAGCGGATCCGATGACGCCGGTCGGGTCCGGCCCGCGGGCGAGCAGACACTGACGATCGGTGTCGCCATCGCAGTGCCGGAGCCGTTCGCGACACAACTGCGGGACGCGCGCCGTTCCTACGGCGATCCGCAGGCGGACATCATTCCCACGCACGTGACGATCTTGCCGCCGACGACGATCGAGCGCAGCGCGATGGAGTCGGTGCACGAGCACCTCGCGCAGGTGGCGACGCAGACGGTGCCGTTCCGGATCGAGCTCATGGGGACGGACACCTTCCGACCTGTCTCGCCCGTGGTCTTCCTGCCGCTGGTCAAGGGGGCGAGTGCCTGCGCGGCGCTGGCGACTCAGGTCCGGATGGGGCCCCTCGAGCGCAGCCTGGACTTCAGCTACCACCCCCATGTCACGGTGGGGCACAACATCGCCGAGGAGCAGCTCGACGCCGCCGAGAGGGGCAGTCGCGACGTGCATCTGGAGTTCGTCGCCGACGAGGTCGTGCTCTACCTACGCGACACCGCCCACAACTGGGAGCGCTGCGCGGGATTCGCCTTCGAGGGTGGCTTTGCCGATGTCGAGTCCGTCACCGAGCCCGAGGATCCAGCTAAGGCCTGACAGAGACCCGATTCGGGTCCTCGCATGGCCGGCGCGAAGCAGCACGGGCGAGCCGGTCAGCGCGTGCGGTGCAGGCGCCCCCGCCGACGGCGCACGGCCCAGACACGTGAGAACAGGGCTGCGGCCGCGAGGGCTGCTATCGCGAGCCCGGCGATCGCCACGGGCCGGTTCGACAGGAGCCGGGCGGCCTCCATCGCGCCGGCAGTCGTCGTCGCGACCGCAGCTTGTGCCCCGGTGGACCCCGGCGTTGTGTCGGCAGCGGCCGCCGAGTCCCGGGAGGACTCCGGCTGGTTGAGGGTCCCGACAGCCTTGAGCCTCGGCCCGTAGGCGAAGGCCCAGTCCAGCAGCGCCGCCGTAGGTCGCCAGCCGCCGGTCTCGCCGGCGAGGTAGGTCACGACATACGCCTGGGAGCCGCGCCGAGCAGCCCCGATGTAGGTCTGGTGGGCCTTGAGCGTGTAGCCGTTCTTGACCCCGATCGTGCCGGCGTAGTTCCAGAGCAGCTTGTTGTGGTTGTTGATCTGGTATTTGCCCCGGGCCTGACCGCGTTTGGTGCGCCCGGCGGGGAAGTCCAGCGTCCGGGTCGTCAGCATTCGGGCGATGCGTGGGTCAGCCAGGGCGGCGCGTCCGATGAGCGCGAGGTCGTAGGCGGTGGTCACCTGGCCGGTGGCGTCCAGACCGCTGGTGTTCCTGGCGGTGGTGTCCAGGGCCCCGATCTCCTTGGCGACCTCGTTCAGCTGCGTCACGGTCGCGGACATCCCGCCGTTGGCCCGGGCGAGCGCCACGGAGGCGTCGTTGGCCGAGGACATGATGAGCGCGTGCAGCAACTGATCGACCGTGTAGCTGGCGCCCGGGTCCATGCCGACCTTCGTGCCGTCGACCGTCGCATCCTCCGGCATAGCCTTGATCATGGCTGTCGGGTCGAGGCGGGGGGCCACCGTCAGCAGGGTGAGAGCCTTCATCGTGCTTGCGGGCAGCGACTGCACCTTGGAGTTGAACGAGAGCAGCACATCGCCGGTGTCGAGGTTGGCGATGAGGTATGCGCCGGCGGGGAAGGCCGGTGGCTGGGGCACGCCGGCGGGGCGATCGATGACGAGCGCGCCGGTACGCAGGAGCTTCTCGCCGCCGCGGTGCCCCGGTCCGACCGGGGCGACGAGGCCCGGTGTCGGAGTGCCCGGACTCGGTGTATTCGCCTGAGCCGGTGCCGCGCGGGCCCCGGGGATGACGATGATCGCACAGGCCGCGGCTACGGACAGTCCGGCAGCGACGGTGCGCGAGTGCAGGCGTGCGCGACGACACCGTAGAGAATCGCCTGCAGCGGATAGGACGAGTGGTTCATCGCCTC
>JAUNUZ010000152.1:5457-6127 GCA_030537915.1 Micrococcales bacterium | reverse complement strand
GTTGAGTCGTCAGGGCCGGCGTGCCGACGTCCCAGTTCGCGGAGTCCGCGATGACGAGTGCGTCGCAGGCGAGAGCATCGCGGTGATCCGCGAGCAGTTGCGGCAGGCTCTCGGAGCCGGCCTCCTCTTCCCCCTCGACGAAGATGACGAGGTTGCAGGGTGGCGTGCCCTCGTGGGCCCGCAGCGCCGCGACGTGCGCCATGACCCCGGCCTTGTCGTCCGCGACGCCGCGCCCATAGAGCCGATCGCCGCGGCGCGTGGGTGTGAACACGGGCGTGTCCCAGTCGGCGTCGTCGCCGGGTGGCTGGACGTCGTGGTGGGCGTAGAGGAGCACGGTCGGGGACCCGGGCGGGCCGTCGACGCGCCCGATGACCGCTGGGTGACCCCCTGCGGCCCGGACGACCTCGACCTGGGCACCCGCGTCGCGCAGGAGCTGCGCCACCTCTTGCGCCGACGTCTCGACGTGGGCGGCGTCGAAGGCGGGCAACGACACGCTGGGGATCCGAGCGAGACTCTGGAGGTCTTCCAGGATCGTAGGCATGAGGGCCTCGACGCGGTTTCGAAGCTCGGTCAAACGGGCTGGGTCCAGATCGGTGGTCACGCTCTGCACATTACCGGCAGGGTCTACGGCCGTCCGGTCGTCCGCCCACGCCCCAGCACGCCCCAGCAC
>JAUNUZ010000152.1:4557-5447 GCA_030537915.1 Micrococcales bacterium | reverse complement strand
AGCCTGCCTGTGGCTCCATTAGGGTGGGGCCCGTGTTTGGACGCAAGAAGGATGAGCAGACGATCGAGTCCCTCAACGAGGCCGCTCGGCCGGGACAGGACGCCGTGGACGCCGAGCGGCGGCAGGGGGCGAAGAACCGGCGCACGCCCACCCGTCGCGAGGCTCAGGCGGCTCGGCAGCGACCACTCGTGCCGGTGGACCGCAAGGCCGCGAAGTCGCAGTCACGCGCCAAGGAGCGCAGCGAGCGCAACCGCATGCGCGAGGGGATGTACGCCGGTCAGCAGTGGGCCCTACCCCCTCGCGACCGCGGTCCGCAGCGCGCCTTCATCCGCGACATCGTCGACGCCCGCTGGAATCTGTCCGAATTCTTGTTGCCCGTCATGGTCGTCGGCCTACCGATCAGCCTCATCCCGAACCGCAGCGCGGTCCTCGTGGGCTACGTCATCGTCTACGGAGCGGTACTGCTCGCCGTGCTCGACGGGTTCTTTCTCTGGGCCGCCGTGAAGAAGCGCGTGCGCACCAAGTTCGACACCGACCCGCAGAAGGGTTCGCTTTGGTACGTCATCTCGCGGGCCATGCAGATTCGGCCCGGTCGGGTGCCTCGTCCCCAGGTCAAGCGTCGGCAGTACCCGACCTGAGCGCGACGCGTCCTCGATCCGGCTGCACCCGTGCATCGCCCACGAGGTCGAGACGCGTCAGGTCTAGCCCGACTCCAGCGACATCGGCCCGTAGACCGCTTCGCCGTCGCGCCGCAGCGTCACCGACGCCACCCCGCGATCGCCGAGTTCCTGCCAGGATTCGGAGAACCACGCTTCGGCCTCCCCCTGCGTCGGGAAGCTCGCCCGCTCGACGTCCTCCAGGATCCCGCCGCCGGCGTCCAGGCACTCCCA
>JAUNUZ010000152.1:2180-4547 GCA_030537915.1 Micrococcales bacterium | reverse complement strand
GGGGCGGTCACGCCGAGCGCAGGCACGAGACGGGCACCGCTCGTTCGGCGCCGAACGAGCTCACGACGCGACGTCGACCAGTGCCGCGACCTCGCCGACGACGGTGACCGCGGGCGGGGCGATGCCCTGGGGAAGGGTCCCCTGCGCGAGCGCGCCGAGATCCGTGCGGACGGTCCGCTGACGCGGCCCCGCCGCATCCATGACGCAGGCCACGGGCGTGGCGGTGGGTCGACCACCTACTAGAAGCGCTGCGGCGATGCGGGGCAGCGTCTCGACGCCCATGAGAATGACGATCGTCAATCCGCTCGACGCGAGCGCGGCCCAGTCGACGGTGCTGCGCGGATCGTCGGGCGCGGCGTGCCCGGAGACCACCGCGAAGCCCTGGACGAGCCCGCGATGGGTCACCGGGATGCCGGCGAGCTCGGGAGCCGCGACCGCGGAGGTCACGCCGGGGATGACGGCCACCTCGATACCGGCCTCGCGGCAGGCGATGACCTCCTCCATGCCCCGGCCGAAGACGAATGAGTCACCGCCCTTGAGCCGGACGACTCGCCGACCGGCACGCGCGTGCTCAAGGAGCACCTCGTTGATCTGCTCCTGCGGGGTGAAGCGGCCCCGCGGGATCTTGGCCACGTCGACGACCTGCACGTCGGACCCGAGCTCGCGCAGCACCTCCAGGGGGGCGAGCCGGTCGACGACGACGACCTCGGCCGCGCGGATGGCGGCCAGGCCGGCGACGGTGAGCAGGCCGGGATCTCCTGGACCGCCACCGACCAGGACGACCGATCCGGGGCGCGGTTGCACAACGGTGGTCTGCTGATCACCAGTCTCATCCGTCGCGGCCCCGTTGCTCAGCTCTGCCGTGACGTCCGCGGTGGGGATGCCTAATCGCGCGCAATCAGCCCGCACGAGAGCCGATTGCGCCGGGTCGTGGCAGGCGATGACGACGAGCCCGGCGCCGGGCAGATCATCGGCGCAGTAGTCACGCGCGGTCCAGGCCAGCACCGCGCGCTCGGCAAGATCCTGAACGGAGGTGGCGACCTCGGGCGCGACCACGTCGACCCTGGCGCCGCGTTGAATCAGGCGCGTCACCACGCCGAGCGCTCGCGCCGGTCCTCCGACGACGAGCACGCGGACGCCGTCATACGCGACAGCTACGCCGAGTTCTCCCAGCTCATGACCTTGCGGAACCCGCCTACTCATCGCGTCCGGCCACCCCGGCACTCTCGAAGGTCGCGCCCTCGTGCACGATGCGGACCGCCGCCTGGATGATCGGGATGGCGAGTGTCGCGCCACTTCCCTCGCCCAGGCGCATTCCCAGATCGAGCAGAGGATGCAGACCGAGATCGGCAGTTGCCAGCCGACTGGCGGGCTCGGCCGAAACGTGCCCGGCGAACCAGTAACCGCACGCGTCGGGGCTCAGCGCAGCCGCGACGAGGGCGGCCGAACCAGCAACGATCCCGTCGAGCACGACAGGCGTGCGCAGCGCCGCGGCCCCCAGGAGGAAGCCGACCAGGGCCGCGTGTTCGAACCCCCCCAGGGCAGCCAGCGCCCCGAGCGGATCCTGCGCGTGCGCGTCATTGACAGCGATGGCCTGCTCGACGACCCGCACCTTGTGGGCGAGCGTCGCGTCGTCGATGCCGGTACCGCGGCCGGTGACGACCCGGGCCGGTGCCTGCGCGAAGACCGCGACCAGGGCCGCGGAGGCGGTCGTATTGCCGATCCCGAGGTCACCGGTGGCAAGCAGCCGATTGCCCTGCGCGACGAGGTCTCGCGCCACGTCGATGCCCACATCGATGGCCTGCCGGCACTGCTCGGGCGTCATGGCCGACCCGGCGGTCATGTCGGCGGTGCCCGCAGCGACCTTGCGTCGAAGCAGTCCGCGCCGTGCCAACTCGGGCGGTAGGTCAGCGGCGACGCCGACGTCGATGACCGCTACCTCGGCGCCGACTTGACGGGCGATGACGCTCGTCATCGCGCCGCCGGCCAGGACGTTGCGGACCATCTGGGTCGTCACCTCCTGCGGCCACGGTGAGACGCCCTGGGCGTGCACCCCGTGGTCACCGCAGAAGACGGCCAGGGCCGCGGGCTCGGGGATCGGGGGCGGAAATTCACCCGCGATGGCGGCCAGCCGCCCGGCGATCGTCTCGAGTTCGCCCAAAGAACCGGCCGGCTTGGTGAGCCGCAGTTGATGCTCGTCGGCGAGCGCCCGCGCCGGTTCGTCGACGGGCTGGATCGCGGCGACGGTCTCGTCGACCAGCAGCATGTGCTCTCCTCCTGGGAGCCCGCGGGCCCCCCAACGTTCGTGGTGAACCGCCCACGACAGGGGGCGGCGCCTCGCCCACCCGGACAGGGCGAGCTCGGGTG
>JAUNUZ010000152.1:795-2170 GCA_030537915.1 Micrococcales bacterium | reverse complement strand
GGGAACTCGCGCACGTGGCCTATGCACAGGTAGGCGACAACCTCGAGGTGTTCGGGCAGGGCCAGAGTCTGGCGCAGTGCCTCGGGGTCGAAAAAACTGACCCAGCCAACGCCGATGCCCTCTACGCGCGCGGCCAACCAGAGGTTCTGCACCGCGGTCGCGACCGAGAACGGCGCCATCCGCGGATCGGCATGCCGGCCAAGGGTGTACGGCCCGCCCCGGGTCGGATCGCACGTGACGACGATGTTGAGCGGAGTCGCCATGATCGCCTCGACCTTGAGTCCTTCGAAGCTGCGGGCTCGCCCGGTCGGCAGGCTCGCGGCGTAGGCGTCACGTTGCGCAGCGGCGAGTGCCGCAACCTCCCGGCGCAGGTTCTCTTCGCGCAGCAGGAGGAAATCCCACGGCTGGCTCAGGCCGACGCTCGGCGCGCGGTGCGCGGCGAGCAGGATGCGGGTGAGCGCCTCCTGCTCGATGGGATCCATCGTGAAGTCCGAGCGGATGTCCCGCCGGGTCGCGATGACCTCCTGGACCGCATCGCGCGTCGCCGCCGACAGGGGTGGGACCGGTGTCATCGGGAATCCTCGGGCGTCATGGGAGGCCTGGTCGTGGCCCCTGGGCTGGCGGTCGCCGCAGCCTCGGAGCGTCGCGCCGGAGGCCGCCGGTCTGCGGACCGTTCGAGCTCCTGGCACACTGCCATGATCTCCGCTGTGACGTGATCCGTCGTGTCCGAGTTGCGCACGGCGAAGCGGAGCCACTGCGATCCGAGGCCCGGGAACGTGTCGCCGCGGCGCACCGAGATCCCCCTGCGGCGCAAGGATTCCCGTAACTGCCAAGCGTTGCGATGACGAGCCAGGACGAACGGGCCCGCAGGCTCGGGCACGACCGCCAGCCCAGCCCGGGACAGGGCGGTGACCAGGTGCCGCCGCTGACTCACCAGCCCCGCGGAGTAGAAGTCGAGGTGGGCACACCCGCGGCTGCCCGATACCGCAGCGGTGGCGGCCAAGGCCAGAGTGTTGACCGACCACGGCGGCTGGAGCTCGCGCAGCCGGGCGATGAAATCTGGATCCCCGACGACGTAACCGGCCCGCACCCCCGCCAGACCGAAGGCCTTCGTCAGGCTCCGGACGACGCAGAGGCGGCCGGACCCGCTGCGTGTTTGCGCGCCGCCGGTGGCTGCCTCGGCAAGCAGGCTCTGTGGTTGGTCGGGAACCAGGTCCATGAACGCCTCGTCGACCAGCAGCATCCGATCGGCCGGGCCGGCGTCACGAATCGCACGCAACGCCCGGGCTGGGTGCAGGCGTGACGTGGGGTTCGTCGGGTTGCCGACGACGACCAGGTCCGCGTCACCCGGGACCTCCAGGGGGTGCAAGCAAAA
>JAUNUZ010000152.1:0-785 GCA_030537915.1 Micrococcales bacterium | reverse complement strand
CAGCCGGATCGAGCACATGATGGGCGGCCGGTCGGGCGGCAGCCCGAAGCGCCGCATCCGGCTCGGTGAACTGCGGATGCACCACGAGCGGCGCGCGCCAGGGGCGGGCCTGGGCGACAAGCGAGAAGGCCTCCGCGGCGCCGTTGACCAACAACAGCCGGTTGGCCGGAATCCCCAGATGCGCGGCGAGTCCCTCTCGAACCGGCCGCTCCTGAGGGTAGGCGGCCACGGTGTCCAGGGCCGCGTCCATGGCCGCGCGCACCCAGGACGGCGGGCGCGGCACCACGACGTTGACGGCGAGGTCGATCACGCTGTCGCGGGCCTCGACATCACCGTGATGGCGTAGGGGGTCCGGGAGCACGTCGTCGTGCGCAGCGGACCCGGCTTCCACGCTCTCGCTGCGCCACCCGAGAACATAGGTGCAACCGGCCGTAATGCGCTTGTCATGCAGGGGTTGGGCCCCGCAGGCGAGCACCGCGGCGCGCGCGACGGAGCCGATGCTCGGCTCCCCGTCGGCGCCGGTGAGCGCGGCGACGCGCGCGCTGCCGGCGTCGTGAGCACGCAGCGTGGCGGCGTCGTGGGGCCACACCGCGACGCCGAGCTCCTGCGCCACGGTTCGGATCACCCGGTGGTCCGCCTTGGCACCCCAGGTCGTCACGGCGAGGACGGGGGACGCGGCGCCCACGGCTCCGTGGGAGCGGATGTCCTGGAGGGCCCGCGTCACGGCCGCCACGGCAGCTGCCGGCTCGGCGCGTGAGGTCACGCCGATCCCGACGACGAGACCG
>JAUNUZ010000151.1 GCA_030537915.1 Micrococcales bacterium | reverse complement strand
TCCTGGTGGTGGACTCGGTGGTGGGCGCCACCGCCGGCGACGAGGCCGCCGCGATGCTCGAGCCGCTATCGGTCGGCATCGCTGCTGCCCGCAAGGCCGACCTCAAGCCCGGTCAGCGCGTCTTCATCGCAGGGGCCGGTCCGATCGGCATCATCATGGCGCAGACCGCGCGGGCCTTCGGCGCCAAGGACATCATCGTCTCCGACCCGGCACCGCAGCGCCGCGCGCTCGCGCTGGCGCATGGCGCTACGCAGGTCATCGACCCGATGACCACCGACGTCAAGACGGCCGGGCTGGAGGTCGACGCTTTCATCGACGCAGCCGGCGTGACGCCCGCGGTCGTCAGCGGCATCTACACGGTCAAGCCCGCCGGCCGAGTCGTCCTCGTCGGCATGGGCGCCGACGAGATCCCGCTACCGATCCCCGTCATCCAGAACCGCGAACTCATCGTCACCGGGATCTTCCGCTACACCGATACGTGGCCGCTCGGTATCCATCTCGTGGCCAGCGGCAAGGTCGACCTCGACGCCCTCGTGACCAGCACCTACGGATTGGCGCAAGCTTCGACGGCCCTTGATCGAGCCGGAGCCCCCGACGAGATGAAGATCGTCATCCGACCCGGGCAGTAGCAAGCCAGCAACGAGTCCGAAGAGTCGACGAAGAGCCGTCGGTGAGCACGCGACCGCAACCATGAGCGCGGACCGGGGTGACCCCTGGCCCGCGGCCGCAGGAAGTTGCAGGTAGTCGAGGCAAAGGAGCCCCATGGCCAACGTATTGGAGTGTCTGGACTTGCATAAGTCCTTCGGCGGGGTGCCCGTCCTCAAGGGCATCTCGGTGACCCTGGAGGAGGGCACCGTCACGGCGTTGGCCGGCGAGAACGGCGCCGGCAAGTCGACGATGATGAAGATCGCCGCAGGCCAGTACCGAGCCGACAGCGGGGACGTGCTCGTCCGCGGCAAGCAGCTCGGCGCCGGCAACATGCAGGCGGCCCACAGGATGGGGGTTGCCATCGTCCCCCAGGAGCTCGCCTCCATCGACGACATGACGGTGTACGAAAACCTCTATGTCGGCAAGGAGAGTCGCCGCGCCGGCCTGCTCGATCGCCGGACCATGATCCGCAATGCGCACGAGGCGCTGCGCGAATTCGAGGTCGATATCCCGCCGACGGCGCGGATGGGCTCGCTGCCCGTGGGCAAGCGTCAGATCGTGGAGATCGTCAAGGCCGCGCAGACCGGGGCGCGCGTGTTGCTCTTGGACGAGCCCACGTCCGCAATCTCCGAACGCGAGGTAGAGGGCCTTTACCACGTTGTGCGACGACTGCGCTCACAAGGCGTGGCGATGGTTTACACGACGCACAAGATGGAGGAGATCCGGGCGCTGGCCGACCGCATCGTCGTGCTGCGGGACGGCAATCTCGTCCTGGATCAGTCGATGGAGGTCACGACCGACGAGGACATCGTCACCGCCATGATCGGCCGCGAACTCGGCAACCTCTTCCCCGACTCCAGCCCGGCCGGTGAGGAGGTCGTGCTCGCCGTCGACGGGCTCCAGGTCGTCGGTGCAGGCTCGCCGGTCGGCTTCGAGGTGCGCAGCGGCGAGATCCTCGGCTTGGCCGGTCTTGTCGGCGCGGGTCGCTCCGAGCTCCTCGAGGCGATCTTCGGCGTGCGTGCCACGACCGCGGGCACGGTGCGTGTCGCCGGGCGTGAGGTACCCCGCAATCGCCCGAAGAAGGCGATCTCACACGGGATGGCCTTCGTGCCCGAGGACCGCAAGCATGCGGGCACGATCCTGGGCATGTCGATTCTCGACAACGCCTCACTGCCGCGACTGCGCGCCTTCAGCACGGCCGGCTGGCTCAAGGGCAGAAGCCGCACCGATGCGATCTCCAAGGCCATGAAGGCCGTGCGGCTGCGCAGCCGCGGACTGACCCAGGAGGTCGGCACCCTCTCGGGCGGCAACCAGCAGAAGGTTGTCCTGGCCCGGTGGCTCACCGGGAAGGTCGACGTTCTCTTGCTCGACGAGCCCACCCGCGGCGTGGACGTCGGCGCCCGATCCGAGATCTACCGAATCATCACCGATCTCGCCGCCAGCGGCATGGCCGTCGTGATGGCCTCCTCGGACATGCCCGAGATCCTCGGATTGTCCCATCGCGCGCTCGTCATGAAGGGCGGCGAAATCGTTGCGGAGCTGGACCGCGCGGACCTGCAACGCGATGACGTCCAGGCCCGCATCTTCAGCCTGGCGGCCGGGCTGGACATGCCGCAACCATCCACCCCGCCCGCGCCTAGCGACGGACGTGCCGACCACCGTGATGAGGAGCTCTCTGAATGAAGCTGTCACTCTCCACCGATTCCGGGGGTGACGGGCCGGCAATCGTCGAGTCCGCGACCACCGGTGAACCCATTAGGCGTTTCGGCCGCGAGTGGTTCCTCGCGCTCGCCCTGCGCTATTCGATGTTCATCGTCGTACTCATCGTCATCGCGTATTTCAGCTACCGCAGCGCCCGGTTCGCGACGCCCGACAACTTCATCACGATCCTCATCGCCGCGGCGCCGTTCGCGCTCATCGCGCTGGGCCAGACCCTGGTCATCCTCACCGGAGGCATCGACCTCTCCCCGGGTAGCGTGATCGCGGCCTCGGCCATGAGTGCGGCCGCCGTGGCCAAGGCCAATCCGGGCCAGATCTGGCTCACCGTGCTCACCGCGGTCGTTGTCGGCCTGGTCGCCGGGGCGATCAACGGCTTCTTCGTCTCGATCGTCAATGTGCCGCCCTTCATCGCCACGCTCGGCATGCTCACGGCCGGCTCCGGTGTCGCCTATGCCATCGGCGGCGGCGCGCCCATCAATGGCCTGCCCATGGAATACGGCAATATCGCCAACAGCCAGATCCTCGGTCTGCAGGTGCCGGTCATCGTGATGATCGTCGGGATCATCGCCTTCGCCGTCATCATGCGACGCACGACCTACGGCATGCGCGTGTATGCCGTAGGTGGCAACCGGATCGCCGCCGAGATCGCGGGCGTCAACGCGCGCGGAATCCTCTTCAGCGTCTACGCGATCT
This sequence comes from Micrococcales bacterium, assembly GCA_030537915.1. GTDB lineage: Bacteria > Actinomycetota > Actinomycetes > Actinomycetales > Dermatophilaceae > Kineosphaera. Next base: position 3,089 of record JAUNUZ010000151.1, on the reverse strand, counting down.
CCGGCGTGCTCGCCGGATTGTCCGGCGTCATGCTCTCCTCCCGCGTCATCTCCGGGCCACCAAACCTCGGGCAGGGTTATGAACTCGACGCCATCGCCGCGGTCGTCATCGGTGGCGCCAGCCTCATGGGCGGGCGCGGCACGATCTGGGGAACGGCCCTGGGGCTCCTGCTCATTCAGACGCTGAACAACGGTCTCGACATCCTCATCGTCCCGGCCTACTGGCAGGACGTCATCAAGGGAATCCTCATCGTCGCGGCGGTCGCCGTCGACGTCTGGTCCACCCGACAACGGGCTTAGCGCTGACTGCATTCGTGCGATCGCCCGCTTCCACCCTCCGCCTCCACATTGTTGCCCGTCCCCTTCATCTCGCCTCCATTCGGGCCCGTCACCAGGAGTTAGCCATGTCTCGCCGCCTCATTCACGCCGTAGCCCTCGCTACGGCAGCCTCCACCGTCCTCGCCCTGTCGGCCTGCGGCGCCGGGGATCCCAACAAGCCCGCCGACCCGGGGGCTGGTGGCAGCGCCGCGGGAGATGCCGCCGCGAAGAAGCCCCTGCGCATCGGTGTCTCCGTCTACGACATGTCCAGCTTCATCACCGCCGGCAAGGAGGGCATGGAGGCCTACGCCAAGGCCGAGAACATCGAGCTCCTGTGGAACGCTGCGAACCTCGACGTCTCGACCCAGGCGAGTCAACTCGACCAGTTCGTCAGCGCCAAGGCCGATGCGATCGTCGTCGTGCCGGTCCAGGCGGATTCGCTCGAACCGCAGGTGGCCGCGGCCAAGGCCGCGAACATCCCCGTCATCCCCGTCAATGCCGCCCTCAATAACCCCAGCATCGCCGGCACCGTCCAGCCGGACGACGTCAAGGCCGGCGAAGAGGAAATGACGATGATGGCCGAGAAGCTCGGCGGCCAGGGCAATATCGTCATCCTGCAGGGCCCGCTCGGCCAGTCCGGCATGGTCGACCGGCAGAAGGGGATCGAGACCGTCCTGGCCAAGAACCCGGGGATCAAGGTACTGGCCAAGGACACCGCCAACTGGAAGCGCGACGAGGCTGTCAACAAGACGAAGAACTGGCTGTCCGCCTTCGGCGCCAAGGTCAACGGCGTCGTCTCCCAGAACGACGACATGGGCCTGGGTGCCGTGCAGGCGCTCAAGGAGGCCGGTCGCAAGGAAGTACCGGTCGTGGGCATCGACGGCATCCAGGACGGTTTGAACGCCGTGAAGTCCGGCGAGTTCATCGGCACCATGTTGCAGAACGGGACCGTCGAGTTGTCGGCCGGACTCGCCGTCGCCGCCGCGATCGCCCGCGGCGAGCAGGTGAACACCAAGCCCGTCTACATCATGCCCAAGATCACGAAGGAGAACGTCGACGTCGCCATCGACCACGTCGTGACCAATCGTGCGGCCTTCCTGGCCAAGCTTCCTGAGCTGACGAAGGCCAACCTCGCCACCGGCAATATCGCTTTCGAGAACATTCCCGGCCAGGTCAAGTGATGAGCGCGGACCCCGCTTTGCCCGTCGACATCTCCGACCTGAGCATCAGCCTCGCGCGTCGCGTCGCGGTCATCACCGGCGGTGGCTCGGGGATCGGGCGCTCGATCGCCGAGTACTTCCACCGGGCCGGGGCAACCGTCGTCATCCTCGACCTGGACGAGCAGTCCGCCCAGGCGGCGGCCGAGGCGCTCGGCTCGCGCGCCTACGCCCTGGCCTGCGATGTCACGAACGCCGACTCGGTCGCCGCCGCAGCGGCCCGTAGCACGCAGCTAGCCGGAGCCGTCGACATCCTCGTCAACAGCGCGGGTGTCGCGCTCCTCGCGCCGGCGGACAGCCTGAGCGAGAGCTTCTGGCGCACCACGATGGACGTCAACCTGACCGGGACGTTCCTCGTGTGCCAGCACTTCGGTCGCGGGATGCTCGAGCGCGGCTCGGGCCGGATCATCAACCTCGCCTCGCAGGCGGCGACGGTGGCTCTCACCGATCACGCCGCCTACTGCGCGTCGAAGTTCGGCGTTGTCGGCCTCACCAAGGTCCTCGCCTCCGAGTGGGGTCCGCGGGGTGTCACGGCTAACACCCTGTCCCCCACCGTCGTACTCACCGCACTCGGACGGGACGCCTGGGACAACCCGAAGGGGGATGAGCTGAAGAAGCAGATCCCCGTCGAGCGCTTCGCCGAGCCGGAGGAGATCGCTGCCGTGGCGGGCTTCCTCGCCTCGCGCGCAAGCGGGATGATCAATGGCGCGGACATCCTCGTGGACGGCGGCTACACCATCCGCTGAGAAGACCTCGACATCGGAGAATCTATGCTTCTTGCAACAGAACGTGACGCGGTCGCCCAGGCATGCAAGCGCCTGAGCCGCGAGGGCTTGGTCGTCGGAACCGCCGGGAACGTCTCCGTGCGGGCCGGTGATCGCGTCGCGATCTCCCCCAGCGGGGTCTCCTACGAGGAGATGACCGCGGCCGACGTCGGGGTGCATGACCTCTCCGGCGTGCCCATCGAGGCACCGTTGGCGCCTTCGAGCGAGCTCCCGCTGCACCTGTCGGTCTACGCTGGCAGCGATCATCGGGCGATCGTGCACACCCACTCTCTCGCGTCGTCGGCCTTGTCGACGGTCGTGGACGTGGTCCCGGCCGGTCACTATTACACGGCGATGTTCGGCGGACCGGTGCGGGTAGCGCGGTACGCCACCTTCGGCTCACACGAACTCGCCGAGAACGTCACAGCAGCGCTGGCGGACCGCACGGCGGCGCTCATGAGCAATCATGGCGCGGTCCTCGTCGGCACCTGCCTGGACGAACTGCTTGTGCAGACCGCCTACCTGGAGTACATCTGCGAGATCCAGCTCCGCGCCGGCGCCTACCCGGCGCCCCAGCGCGTGCTCGATGACGCCGAGCTGGCCAAGGTGGCCGGACTCATCGCGGGTTACGGTCAGACGTCGACGTCACGTTCCTCCTAGGGGTCCTGCGGACAGACCCCCTAGCCTCGCCGACGAGCACACACCAGCACACACGCGCCGCCCGGACCGAAGAGATCTCCTCGGTCCGGGCGACCCTCGTGCACCCCGAGTTGCCGCACGGTTTCAGGAGC
>JAUNUZ010000150.1 GCA_030537915.1 Micrococcales bacterium | reverse complement strand
CAGGCTGTACGAGCATTCAGCCGTCCGCCGAACAGACCGCCATGTCGACGGTCTCCGGGGTGGCCACTGCCGGTCCCACGCCAGGGCAGGGAGCGACGGTGCAGGCGGCTGGCGCGACGGGCCCGGCGGGTGAGTCGAACTCGCCCGCCGCGGCGGCGAGGCCTCTGATCGACTCACGGACCGCCCCGGCCGCCGGACGCCTCGACCCCGCGGTCTTGGATGCGGCCCTGCAGTCGGTTCGTACCCGCCACCGGGCTCAGGTATCGGTCGCCTGGGGTCCGGTGGGTCGACCCGATCTGGTCCAGGCCGTCGGGAGCACGCCCGACATCGAGGCGTGGTCGACGCTCAAGGTGCCGATCGCACTGGCCGTGTCGCAGGCCGCGGACGGCAAGCCCTCGGCTTCGGCGAGTCGTCTCATGCGTCTGAGCCTCACCCTCTCGGACAACGACGCGGCCGTTGCGCTGTGGCGGTCTCTGGGCAGCGAGCCCGACAAGAGGGTGCGTGAGGTTCTCGTCGCGACGGGAGATCCTTCGACTCACCCGGCGCGTGACGCCGCGGGCCGCCCTATTGCCTTCGGACTCACACCGTGGCAGCTCACGGACTCGGCGCGCTTCGCGGCGCTACTGCCGTGCGCACCAGATGCCTCGCCCGTCCTCGCGTTCATGGGAGGCATCACGCCTGAGCACGCCTGGGGCCTCGGCACGGTCGCGGGCACGCGCTTCAAGGGTGGGTGGGGGCCGAGCCCGCACGGCTACTTCGCGCGTCAGCTCGGGCTCGTGCCCCGCGCGGACGGGCGGACGGCCGCCGTGGCCTTGGCGGCCCAGCCGCAGGACGGCACGCACGAGAGCGCCGCCGCGGCCCTGGACGAGGCGACGAAGGTCCTCGTCTCGCTGTTGCACGCCGACGACGGGGGCACGTGCCCCAGCTCGTGAGGAGTCGCCGGCAGCTCAGCCGTCAAGTTCCTGGATCCGGGCCAGGCTCGGCGAGCGGTCGCTCATCCGGTCTGCCTGGTCCTGGGCCGCGGTCCACACCCGCTCGATGTTGTCGCCGGCCAGCTTTGCGAGGTCCTCCTCGGGCCAGCCGCGCTGCACGAGGACCTGCAGGAGTCGCGGATAGCAGCTGACGTCCTCCAGACCGCGGGGAAGGGAGTCCGTACCGTCGTAGTCGCCGCCGAGGCCGATGTGGTCGATGCCGACGACCTCGCGCACGTGCTCCAGGTGCTGAACCACGTCATCCAAGGTGGCCGCGGGCTTGGTGGGGGCGTTGTCCTTGGCCCACGTCTTGAGAGCCTGCAAATCAAGGGGGTCGACACCGGCAGCGAGGGCTCCGGCCATCGCGTCGGATCGCCACCGCGCGGCCGCGGGGCTGACGAATTCCGTAACGAACGTGACCATGCAGATCCCGCCGTTGTCCCGCAGCCTGCGCAGCACGTCGTCCGGCACGTTGCGCGGGCTGTCGCAGACGGCTCGCGCGCTGGAGTGGCTGAAGATGACGGGCGCGCTCGAGACGTCCAGGGCGTGGCGCATCGTGTCGGCGGACACATGCGAGAGGTCCACAAGCATGCCCAGGCGGTTCATCTCGGCGACCACTTCCTCGCCGAAACGCGACAGGCCGCCGAGCCGCGGCACGTCGGTGGCGGCGTCGGCCCATGCGGCGTTGTGGTTGTGCGTCAACGTCAGGTAGCGGACCCCTAGGCGGTGCAGCATCCGCAGTGCCCCCAGCGAACTCCCGATGGAGTGGCCGCCCTCTGCGCCGAGCATCGAGGCGATCCGGGCATCGTGGGCACTCTCTCGGTCGTCGGGGCGCTGTCCGCGACCCGCCGGCAGTTGCGCGGGATGCGTCACGAGCCGCAGGTCCTGGGGGTGGGCCGCGATGAGCCGATGGACCGCATCGATCTGCTCGAGTGTCGCGATGACTGCCGCCTCGTCGGTGAGCGTGCCCGGCACGTAGACGGACCAGAACTGACCGCCCACGCCGCCCTCGCGCAGGCGCGGAAGGTCGGTGTGGGTGTCGCTACGCCGCGTGGACACATCGAGGCGGTCCCAATCGTCGCCGGCCTCCAACCGGGCGTGCCAGGCGAGGTCGTTATGTCCGTCGATGACCGGTCGGCGAGCCAGCAACTGCGCGACGCGCTCACGGGCGCGCTGATCGGTGTCCATCTGGCTACCTTTGCACGGCCACCGTCGAGGTCCTGCCGCGTTGCCGCCTGCGATATCGCACTGCCCGTTGCGCGACCGGCGCTGCAGATCGCACTCCTTGCGGCTCGCCTAGAGTGGTCCTATGCCGACCTCCGCAGCCGCTACGGCCCGCACTGGCGCACGTTCGGCTGTACCCGACGATGTCGGCCGCGGCCAGGATGAGGGTGCGGCGGGTCCCGTCCAGCGAGATCCTGGCACGCAGGCTCCCAAGACTCGTCGCAGCGTGGCCATCGTCAGCCTTGGATGCGCGCGCAACGACGTCGACAGTGAGGAGCTGGCTGGGCGTCTGGACGCCCAGGGGTGGCAGCTCGAGGCCGACCCGGCGCAGGCCGACGTAGCTGTCGTCAACACCTGCGGCTTCGTCGAGCAAGCCAAGAAGGACTCCATCGACGCCATTCTCGGGCTTGCGGATCTCAAGAGCGACGGGAGCCGGACGCGCGCCGTCGTCGCGGTAGGATGCCTGGCCGAGCGGTATGGGGAGCAGCTGGCGCAGCAGCTCCCCGAGGCCGACGCAGTGCTGGGCTTCGACACCTACGGCGATCTGTCGACACACCTGAGCGCCATCCTCGACGGCCGCCCGCCCGCCTCGCATGTCCCACGCGACCGCCGCACCCTGCTCCCGCTCGCGCCGGCCGCTCGGCAACCGGCTGCGATCGAGGTCGCTCTCCCGGGGCACCAGGCCCAGGGCGGCCAGAGCGGATTCCCCGCCGGTGGGGCCGCTATCCTGCGAACCCGGTTGGACGACAAGCCCTGGGCGCCGTTGAAGATCGCCAGTGGCTGCGATCGGCGCTGCTCGTTCTGCGCGATCCCGGCCTTCCGCGGATCGTTCGTGTCTCGGCCTCCGGAGCAGGTCGTCGCCGAAGCGCGCTGGCTTGCCGAGCACGGGGTCCGCGAGGTGCTGCTCGTCTCGGAGAATTCCACGTCCTATGGGAAGGATCTCGGCGATCTGCGCCTGCTCGAGCGGTTGCTAGCTGACCTGGCCCGGGTCGACGGTTTGGATGTCATCCGCGTCTCCTACCTGCAGCCCGCCGAGCTGCGACCCGATCTCATCGCGGCCATGACCTGCAGCGATCGGATCGCGCCGTACTTCGATCTGTCCTTCCAGCACGCCTCGGGTCCGCTGCTGCGTAGGATGCGGCGATTCGGTGACCGCGAAGCGTTCCTGGCGCTCATCGAGTCGATCCGCGCATGTTCGCCCGCAGCGGGTATCCGCTCCAACGTCATCGTCGGCTTCCCCGGCGAGACTGAGGAGGACTACGAGATCCTTTCGGACTTCCTGGATCAGGCGCACCTGGATGCGGTCGGTGTCTTCGGGTATTCCAGCGAGGAAGGCACCGAGGCCGCTGAACTGCCCGGAGCCCTGACGCAGGAGGTCATCGCGCAGCGCGTCGAGGACCTGAGCTCACTCGTCGACTCGATCGTTCACGAGCGGGCCGCCGCGCGGATCGGCGAACTCGTGGATGTGCTCATCGAGGAGGTGCAGGACGAGGACGGCGTCCCGGTGGCCTATGGTCGCGCCGCCCACCAGGGACCCGAGGTCGACGGGGACTGCCGGATCGAGCTCGGTGGTGCAGGGGGAGCAGGGGCGGTCCCGGTCGGCGGGCAGCTCGTCACCGGCCGGGTCGTCGGCAACGACGGCGCCGACCTGCACGTCTGGCTGCCGTTGTTGGGTGCCGGTGAGTGGTCAGGCCTGGCATGACACAGTCCGCCATCCCGCCCCCAGCGTCCGGGCAACCGGTTAGCAACTGGAATATTGCCAATGCGCTGACCGTGGCGCGGATTGTGATGGTGCCGATCTTTGGTTGGGCCCTCTTGCACGCCGGCGGCACGGAAGGCAGCTGGCGCTGGGGGGCATTCGCCCTCTTCGCCGTCGCGATGATCACCGACCGGCTCGACGGGGAGCTCGCCCGGTCGCGGGGGCTCGTGACGGACTTCGGCAAGCTGGCCGACCCCATCGCGGACAAGGCGCTGACTGGGATGGCCTTCGTTGCGTTAAGCCTCATCGGCGTCCTGTGGTGGTGGGTCACGATCGTCGTCCTTGCTCGCGAGATCGGTATCACCCTGCTGCGCTTCGTGGTCATCCGATACGGCGTCATGCCGGCCAGTCGCGGTGGCAAGGTGAAGACGACGTTGCAGGCGGGCGCGTTGGGCATGCTCATCATTCCCATCGGCGGCCCGTGGCTCGTCGTCGCTTGGATCGTCATGGTCGCCGCGGTCGCCGTCACGCTCGCCACCGGAGCGGACTACCTCCTCCAGGCGCGCCGGCTCGTATCGTCACGCGCCGACCCCACCGGACGCGCGGTTGGGGAACGCGATTCGTGACCGTCCCTTGTGACAACGCACTGGTTGCCGGTGACGCCGAGTCCCTGGACCTCGACGTCCTCGTGGTGCGTCTGGTCGGCCGGCTCATCGCCGTGGGCGAGACAGTGGCGACCGCCGAGTCGCTGACCGGCGGTCTCGTCGTGGCGCGCCTCATCGACTGCCCCGGGGCATCAGCCGTGGTCCGAGGCGGCATCGTCGCCTACGCCAGCGACGTGAAGGTGAACCTCGTCGGGGTCGATGAGGGCCTCCTCGCGGACGGGGGAGCCGTGCAGGACGAGGTTGCGCGGCAACTCGCCGCGGGCGCGCGCCACCGGTTCGCCGCCGATTGGGGAGTCGGGACGACCGGGGTCGCGGGCCCGGAGCCCGCGGACGGGCGACCCGTCGGAACGGTCTACATTGCGGTGAGCGGTCCCCGCGGGAATCACAGCGAGCAGTTGGCGCTTGTAGGAGATCGCGCCACGGTCCGGGCCCAGGCCGTCGCGGCTGCCCTGGGTGCGTTGTTCCGCAGCATCGGCATACCGCACTGAAGTCGATGGGTCCAGCGGGTACCGTAGGGTTGTCTGCCGTGTTGTCGTCGCCTCGAGGATTCTCGCTCGTGTCGCAGTCACGGTCCCAGCCGGTGGAGGAGGCGTCATGGTCGTCGTGTTGCGACGCGAGGTCGGGGACGTGCTGCGCACCCGCCGCCAGCATCTGGGCCGGACTCTGCGTGATGTCTCCGCAAACGCCTCCGTGTCATTGGGGTATCTGAGCGAGGTGGAGCGCGGCGAGAAGGAGGCCTCCTCGGAATTGCTCGCCAGCATCTGCGCCGCTCTGGATCTCCCGATGTCGGCGATGCTCAAGGACCTCTCCGCGCGTGTCGAGCAGGCGGAGGCGATCCCCGCACCCGTGGTGCTCCCCGTGCGGCGCGAGACCCAGTCTGTGCGGGCCGCCTAGCACCGGCCGCGCGCGCTGCCTAGCACCGGCCCGGGGCGTGGCACATGTAACGGCTGGCTGTCATCGCCGCAGGCGGAGCCCATTCGGTGTGGTGTGGAACCCGGCGGCGGTGAGCGCGTTCACGACCGGGTGCGCCGAGCCCAGGGCCTTGTGACCATTGATCCGCTGCACCGTCAGGGCGCCCACCGTCCCCACGCGGACGCACCCTGCAAGCGCCTCGGCAACCAGGCCGAGCACACCGGGATCGTCGCTCCACGAGAGCAGGGTCCGGCCGCCCCGCTCGAGGTAGATGACGAGGTGACCGCGGTGCATGACGACCAGAGAGCCCGCTTTGCGACCCGGTCGGTGCCGCCCGGCTCCCGCCGACGCCACGCCCCTGGATCCCGCGGTCCCCGATTCCCCGGGCATCGATTCTCTCGTTCCCGACCCCCCTGCCCCCGACGCGCGAGTCTGGGCCGCCGTGAGCCTGGGATGAGTATCGGCGCCCGTTCCTGAATCCGTGCCTGGGTCCGAATCTGCCTGCACGGCGCGCTGGCATGACTGCGGCCACGGCAGCGCGGCGCCGAACGGATTCGCTGGATCGGTCGCCGCCAGCACAAGGGTGTCGGGGTCGAGACCGGGCGTTCCCTCTCGTGCCCGTGCAGAGGCCGGCGGACGGCCGTCGCTGCCCCAGGGAGAAGTCGGCTGGGACCGCGGTT
>JAUNUZ010000149.1 GCA_030537915.1 Micrococcales bacterium | reverse complement strand
GTCAGCTGTTGCTGGTCGCCGCGCACCCACGAGCCCTCGCGCTCGTGGTGCTTCACGGAGATCCCGGTCCGCGCGGCGACGGGGGTGAGCTCCACCGCCACGTCCCGGACGATCTCACAAACCGAGATGACGGGCGTCTCGGGGCGCAGGCCGGTCGCCTCGAGGCGGTTGAGGACGAGCAAATCCTCGATGAGGCCGCGAAGGCGCTGGGCGTTGCGGCCCACGACGTCGAGCATCCGACGCTGCGGCTCGCTCAGCTCGCCCGCGTCACCTTCGAAGAGCATCTCCAGGTAGCCGGAAATGCTGGTCAGCGGGGTTCGCAGCTCGTGGCTGACCGTCGACATGAAGTCCTCCTCCTGTCGGTCCAGTTCCTCGAGCCGGGCCAGGTGCTCGGCCTGTCGACGCTCGCTCGTCACCTTCACGACGAGCCTGGTGACCTCACCGAGCACGTGATGAACGAAGGCGATCTCGTTCTCCCGCCACTGCCTCGGCTGACTGGTCCGCAGCGAGACCAGGCCGATCGTCTCGTCACCCAGGCCGAAGGGGACCACGAGCAGTCCGCCCGTCGCCTTCGATCCGCGCAGGTCGCCCCACCAGTCGCTGCCCGCGCCGGCGATCCCTGCGGTGTGGCTCGCCTCCTGCTCTGGCGGCTGCGGCGACGGCAACATCGAGACGTCGTTGACGACGAGCTGCCGCTCACCCTCCAGGATGCGCTCCGCGTGGGACGCCAACTCCTTGCGCAGCTCCCACGGCGAGTCGAGTCCCGCATCGCTGCTGCGAGCAGACCACAGGACGGCGTCGTCGAAGCCGCCGTCTTCATCCAGTAGCCCGCCGACGACCCGGTCGACCTGCAGGCCCTCGCCGATGCCATCGATGACCATGCGCAGCGCGTCACCCACGTCATCGCTGGACTGGACGGTGCGCACGAGCTCGGACTGCGCCCGCAGGACGTCGAGCGATGCCTTCTGTCGATCGCTCAGCTCGTGATGGGAGGCGGTGAGGGCGTTGACGTCGCCGGCCAGCTCGCGGACCTCAACCGCCCCGACATCGGTGGCCGCCCATGCGTGACGATCCCCGTGTCGCTGACGGCGCACGATATCGCGCAGCCGGTTGAGGGGGCGTGTCAGAGCACTCGTAGTGCACCAGCTCAGGATGACGGCGAGCCCGAGCGCCAGCACGGTTGCACCGACAACGGCCAGTGAGGCCCAGACGATCGCAGCGCGCAGCGAGACCCGCAGGGCGTCACGCTCGGCGCTGATCACGTCGGCCAGCGCCGAGTTCGCCGCGCTGAAGCGATCGAAGAGCTGCTGCCCCTGGGTGAACTCACCGCGCTCCACGGAGCGCGATGAGCGGGCGTTGCGGGCGTACTGCCACCACTGCGTCACGGCGGCGCGCTGGGCCCGCTCGGCGTCGTAGGCGCGGGCGCGCCCCTCCCGCGTGGTCGCGAACCCTGCAGAGGCGACCAGACCCGACAGGCTGTCCAGCTCGGCGTCGATGCGCTTCTCGGCGGCGGCATAGGTCGCGACCATCCGGGCGGCCTCCCGATCGACGCCATCGGGGGTCGTGGCGTCGGCCGGGTCGGTGCTCGCGATGACCAGATAACCCCGCAACCCGCTCTGCGCCTGCACCATCGTCAGGCGTACGGAGCGGTTCACGTCGTAGGCAGGCTCGACGACGAGGGTGCTGCGATCGGCTTCGCCGCGCTGGTAGTCCATCGCCACGAGTCCGATGCCGCTGACGAACAGGATGAGGCAGGACATCAGGCAGGAGAGGACACCGAGCCGCCACCGCAGCGAGCGTGCCCCACGAGCTCTGCGCGCGGTGCGAGTGCCCGAGCCGGCGTCGCCGCGCCCGGCGGCCTCGGATCGCAGCGGTTCCGTCACGACCGCACGTCCTCATGCAGCGGCGTGGCCGCCTGCGCGTCGCGGGAAGCCACTTCGAAGCCCGAGCGCGTCATCGTGCCCCACACGTGCTTGCCGCCGCGAATCCCGTTCCACAGGCCCTCGACCCGCCACAGCGCCGTGAGCTGCCGGTAGCCGAAGTTCTCGGCGATGGAGGCGACGAAGGCGTGCCCCAGGTCGCGCCACCGCGGGTACTTGTGGAAAGTGAGCTCCTCGATGGTCAGCGAGGCGAGGTTCACGAGCAGGGCGTAGCCGTAGGCGACCGCGAGGAAGAGCGCGCCGTAGCCGACATCGACGACGCCGACGAGCAGACCGACGGCCATCACAAGGAGCCCGAAGAGTTCGATGACCGGGGCGAGCAGCTCGAACATCCAGAACCATGGCATGACGACCATCCCGATCCGGCCGTAGCGCGGGCGGAACATCATGCCGCGGTACTTCCACAGGACCTCCCAGAGTCCGCGATGCCAGCGTCGCCGCTGCGAGCGCAGGACCTTGGGGCTCGTCGGCACCTCGGTCCACGCGATCGGCTCGGCGACGAACTCGATCCGATACGGCCGGCCTGCGTCGCGCATGAGGCGGTGCATCCGCATCACGAGCTCGAAGTCCTCCCCGATGGCGCCCACGTCGAGACCGCCGATCTGGACCAGGATGTCGCGCCGGAACATTCCGAAGGCGCCGCTGATGAGGATGAGGCAGCGCAGGCGCGACCACCCGGCGCGGCCGAGCAGGAAGGCGCGCAGGTATTCGATGACCTGAATCCGGGCGTAGCCACTCTTGGGCATCCCGACCGCGACGACGCGGCCGTCGCGCACCGTGCACCCGTTGGCGGCGCGCACGACGCCGCCGGTGGCGATGACGTGGACCGGGTCCTCTGCGAAGGGTGCGGCGACGGCCACGAGGGCGTCGGGATCGAGCAGGGAGTCTGCGTCGACAATGGCAATGAGCGGTTCAACCGCGGCGTTGATGCCAGTGTTGACGGCGTCTGTCTTGCCGGAGTTGACCTTGCGGACGACGGTGAGCCGGGTGCGGCCGTCTTCGGGACATAGACGCCGAGGATCTCGGCCGCGACCAGAATGTCTTGGGGTACTTCACGATCCACGCCGACGAGGTCGAAGGCGCGCACGAGGCAGGCGAAGGTCAGATCCGTCGAACCGTCGTCGACGACGACGATCTCGTGACGCGGGTGGCGCAGCGACAGCATCGACTGCACGGCCGGGACGATCCCAGCCTCCTCGTTGTAGGCGGGCACGACGAGCGCCACACCGGGCGCGAGGCGAGAGGAGACGGCGTCGAGTCGGCCGGAGTGCTCCATCCGCCGCAGGTGCCGCGCGAAATCCATGGCGGCGCACCCCATGAGAACGAGGTAGGAGGAATTGATGAGCACGAAGTAGATGAGCACCGGCACCGCAATGACATCGAAGATCCCGCCAACGACGGCGGCCACGTAGTCGCGCATCGCGCTACGGTCCCGACATCTCGCGCAGGCTGGCCAGGTGCAGCGCGGCCGAGGCGATGCGTGCCACGTCGCGCCCGTGGGCCCGGGCTGCGTGCAGCACCTCGAACGCCCGTCCGCCGATCTGGGTCAACGCCTGCGCCGCCAGCGCAGCCAGAGCGCGGTCACCGTCCTCCATGAGGATGCGCAGCGCCGGAATCGCCTCGGTGTCCCCGAGCTCCCCGAGCGCGCGCACCGCCGCCCGCCGTAGCGTCATCGGCTCGGCAAGCGCGGTGAGCTTCGCGAGCCGCTCGACGTCCTCCTGCTCGCCCAGCCTGCCGAGCGCTGCGATCATCGCGACGCGAATGTCGTCCTCGGGCTCGACGCCCAGGCGACTGCGCAGCATGCCGATCGTGCCGGGTAGAGACGAGTGGGCCGCCACCGTGACGGCAACGTCACGAACCCGCGGATCGCGGTGCAGCAGTCCGGCGAGGATCGCCGGCTCGATCTGCGGCCCCATGGCCAGAAGGGCCTCCGCGGCGACCCAGGAGGGGAGCCCGACGCGGCCGCCATCACCGGGTACGGCCGAAAGGAGCGTTGCGGCCGCGATCGGGTCGCCGATGTACCCAAGGCTGCGGGCCGCCACGAAACGCACATCGTCAGCCGGGTCGGACAGCAGCGTCATGAGCGCCGGCACGCTCGCCTCGTCGCGCACCAGGCCCAGCAGGTGAGCACCGCGGGCGCGCCGCAGCGATGAACGGGCGCCCAGAGCGGAGCGGGCCGCCTCGACCTCACCGTGGGCCCCGATGACGCGGACGAGGGACGCCGCCGGCGCGCCGCGCACCTTGCTCAGCATGGCGATGACCGCGGCGCGGATACTCGCCCACTCGCGCCGCGGCAGTGCAGCCAGTTCGTCGGCTGCGAGGTCGTCCTCGTCCTCACCCGAGGCGACCTCCAGCACAAGACGCCGCTGCGGCGCCGCGAGTCGCGCCAAGGTGCGACTGCGCAGGGAGCGACGGATCTTCGCCGCGACAGTGGCCGTGACGAGAAGGCCACACCCCACGCTCAGCGCGGCCAGGGTGAGCAGCAGAAGGAGGTGGGCGTTCACGCCCCGCGCGCAAGGACCGACGAGACCCGGTGGACAAGCTCGCGGGGTGAGAAGGGCTTGATGACGTAGTCGGTGGCGCCGGTGGCGAACCCGCTGTCGACGTCGGAGTCGCGGCTGCGCGCCGTGAGAAGGATCACCGGTACGCCCCTGGTGCGCTCGTCCTCGCGGACCTTGCGCAGCACGTCGAGGCCGGACAGTCCCGGCATCATGACGTCGAGTACCGCCAGGCGTGGCGGGGCCTCGCTGATGGTGGCCCACGCCTGCGAACCGTCAGACACCGCGTCGATCTCGTAACCGGCCTGCATCAGCTTGAACGTCACGAGTTCTCGGATATCCGCGTCGTCGTCGGCTACGACAACGCGCATCGGATCGGCAGACATCGCCCCTCAACTCCCTCTGGCGCTCTCGCGCCGTGTTACGTCGTGCCTGTGCGAAGGGCGGGGCGTTAGACGCGCGAATCCCGCCCGGACACATCCGGGCGGGATTCGTCAGCATGGCAAGCCGATCCGCTCAGTCGTCGTCCAAGTGAATATTCGACGTCTTCTGGATCATCATGAGGAACTCTGTGTTGCTCTTGGCCTTCTTGAGACGGTCGATGAGCAGTTCGATGCCCTGCTGGGTGTCGAGGGCTGCCAGCACGCGCCGCAGCTTCCACATGATCCGCAGCTCCTCAGGGGCGAGCAGGATCTCCTCGCGCCGGGTGCCGGAGGAGTTGACGTCCACGGCCGGGAAGATGCGCCGGTTCGCGAGCTGCCGGTCGAGCTTGAGCTCCATGTTGCCGGTGCCCTTGAACTCCTCGAAGATGACCTCGTCCATCTTTGAGCCGGTCTCCACGAGCGCAGTCGCCAGGATTGTCAGCGACCCGCCGTGCTCGATGTTTCGGGCGGCACCGAAGAAGCGCTTTGGCGGGTAGAGCGCCGCGGAATCGACACCGCCGGAGAGGATGCGCCCGCTCGCCGGGGCGGCGAGGTTGTAGGCGCGGCCCAGCTTGGTGATCGAGTCGAGCAGCACGACGACGTCGTGGCCGAGTTCGACGAGCCGCTTGGCCCGCTCGATAGCGAGCTCCGCGACCGTGGTGTGGTCATCGGCCGGCCGGTCGAAGGTCGAAGAGATGACCTCGCCCTTGACCGCGCGCTGCATCTCGGTGACCTCTTCGGGGCGCTCGTCGACAAGAACGACCATGAGGTGGCACTCGGGGTTATTCGTCGTGATCGCGTTGGCCAAGGCCTGCATGACCATCGTCTTGCCGGCCTTGGCCGGGGCGACGATGAGCCCCCGCTGACCCTTGCCGATCGGACTGACGAGGTCGATGATCCGCGTCGTCAGAATGTTCGACTCGGTCTCCAGCCGCAGGCGTTGCTGCGGATAGAGGGGAGTCAGCTTGTTGAACTCGACGCGGTCACGCGAGTCCTCTGGATCGGCGCCGTTGACGGTGTCGAGTCGCACGAGCGCGTTGAACTTCTGTCGTGCCGGCAGCTGCTCGCCGTCACGGAGGGCACGGACGGCACCGGTGACCGCGTCGCCCTTGCGCAGGTTGTACTTCTTGACGTGCCCCAACGGCACGTAGACGTCGTTCTGGCCGGGCAGGTAGCCGCTGGTACGCACGAAGGCATAGTTGTCGAGCACATCGAGGATTCCGGCCACCGGGACGAGGACGTCGTCGGGGCTGACGGTCTCGACCGGCTCGTTCTGGTAGTCGTCGACGCCGCCGACGCGACCCCCGCGACGCTTACGGTCGCGGCTGCGTTGGCGGTTACGGCGGCGGCCGCCCGGGCCGTCGTCGTCCATCGGTCGGTTATCCCGCTGGC